>JAZRIE010000226.1:0-2141 GCA_045645105.1 Eubacteriales bacterium
AAGCCTCAAGTCCGGTTGACGCAAGAGCGGCAGCGGCTTCGCGTGCGCTCATGCTCGCGCTGACAACGGCGAACCTGCCGTCCTCAACAAATACGCAATCCTCGGTGCGCAGGGCAGCTTTTGCCTTTGCCGCACACATAGGACAGCCCTCGATCAGGTAGCAACGACGGCAGGAATAATCGCTCGCGTCGGCGATATCGCCCTCGGTCGCAGTTCTCCATTGTGGCAGCATACG
Organism: Eubacteriales bacterium; assembly: GCA_045645105.1. Classification (GTDB taxonomy): domain Bacteria; phylum Bacillota; class Clostridia; order Oscillospirales; family CAG-272; genus UMGS1865. The sequence continues at coordinate 236 of JAZRIE010000226.1, forward strand.
GTCGCTTGCACGATGCGACAGAATATCAATGATATCGGCAACCACCGCGCTTGCCGTGGGAAGCTTTCCCGCGCCCGCACCGTAAAAGAGCGCACGTCCAAGCATATTGCTATCCACCAGAATGCCGTTGTAAACGTCGTCCACGTTGCAAAGCGGATTTGCCGACGGAACCAAACACGGAGATACGGCAGCGTATACCCTCCCGCCAATCCTTTCGGTATGACCGATCAGCTTGATCGAGCAGCCCAGCTTGTCCGCCGTGGCGGTGTGCGCGGTGGTGATCCCCGTGATCCCCTCGGTTGGAATGCTTTTCGGATCGATCAGCACGCCAAAGGACAATGCCGCCAAAATTGCGATCTTTCGCGCGGCGTCAAGCCCCTCTACGTCGGCGGCGGGATTTGCCTCGGCATAGCCAAGCCTCTGCGCCTCCTTCAGTGCGTCGTCAAACGCCGCACCCTCGTTCTTCATCTTTGTAAGAATATAGTTGGTGGTTCCATTCAGAATACCGCTGATGGCAAGGATCTCGTTTCCTACAAGGTCGGTCTGCAGAGGACGAATGATCGGAATACCGCCGCCCACGCTCGCCTCAAATAAATAGCAAGCTCCATTTTTGCGTGCAAGCTCCAGCAGCTCCACACCAAAATTCGAAACGACCTCCTTGTTGGACGTCACCACGCTCTTACCCGCCTCAAGAGCCGCGCGGGTAAATTCGTAGGCAGGATGTGAGCCTCCCATCATTTCGGCAACCAATTCCACCTCGGGATCCTCAAGGATCACGCGTATATCGTGTACCACGCGATCGCCAAGCGGATGCTCGGGGAAATCGCGCAGGTCAAGAATGTACTTCACTCCAATCGCTTCGCCGCAACGCTCCGCGATCAGCTTTTGGTTTTCGAGCAAAACTTCAGCCGTGCCGCTTCCGACAACGCCGAAGCCGAGAATTGCAATTTGCTTCATGAATTTCAGTCTCCTCGAATAGAATATCTTATATTATACCACATTATTTTACAAATTGCAAATAAAACTATTGAAAATTTTAAAAAAATATGCTATACTCTTGAGGTAGTGACCAAAAAAGGGGGTTTTTTCATGGCATCACCTATCGGAAGCATGAATAACGTCAAGATCTTCGTTCTGTATCTGATGCGGAATATCAATTATCCGCTCGATTTTGTAACCATCAACGACATCGTCATGCAAAACGACTATATTATGTACCTCGACTTTGCCGAGGCGTTTCATCAAATGCTTGACGGCGACCTCATTCAGGAGTGCGGCACCGACGAAAAGGGCGACACGCTCTACGCCGTAACCCGAAAGGGCGCAATGGTGGCAGAGCAGCTCAAGAGCGATCTTTTGCCGTCGATCCTTGACCAAAGTCTGACCTGCGCCTTCCGTTATCTGGATTTCAAGCGTCGCGGGATCACGCTGGACTGTACCTACGAAAAGCTCGCCGACCAAACCATAAACGTCACCTTCTTCGTCCGTGAAAAGGATAAGCTTTTGATGCAGACCACCGTAAACGTGGACTCCGAATACCGTTCTCAAAAAATGCGCAGAAACTTTTACGAGCGTCCCGACGCGATCTTCCGCGGCACGGTGGCACTCCTGACGGGGAACGTGAACTATTTGTTCGACAAATAAACCAAACGAACGGCGATCAACACAGGCTTTTTTGAAAATCATCAAAAATAATTCACAATCTTTTCGTTTTTTATCTGTTTAATATGTACAATTTACCCCTTCCCTTTTGTCTAATTTGGTCAGTTTCTACAACGCTTTTTTGTTAAAAAAGTCAGTTTTCTTACTGATATGTTAAAATTCTACAATTTATTTCCAAAAATTACTATTGACATTTAACAAAAATATGTTATAATGATAAGGTAAGGATTGGAATATCCGTAAA
>JAZRIE010000227.1:0-2073 GCA_045645105.1 Eubacteriales bacterium
CGCAATGGGCTTTACGATACCGCGTAAAGCCCACGTTCCTTCTTTATCGCCTGTCGGCTGTCTCAAAAGACTTTATCAATTCTCTTTACTCGCGATCTCCTTGACACTTGTAACAAGTCCTGCAAGGCTTTGAATCTCGGACGGGATAATGATCTTGGTCGCCTTTCCGTCAGCAGCCTTGGCGAATGCTTCCAAGCCCTTGATCGCGATAACGCCTTCGCTGGGGCTTGCATCGTTGATCATCTTGATACCGTCGGCTGTCGCCTTCTGGATCGAAAGGATCGCCGCCGCTTCACCCTCTGCCTCACGGATCTTAGATTCCTTGACGGCTTCTGCACGCAGGATCTGCGATTGCTTTTCTGCCTCTGCCTCAAGGATCATGGACTCCTTCTTACCCTGCGCCACAAGGATCGTGGAGTTCTTCTCACCCTCGGCACGCAGGATCGCCTCACGGCGTTCACGCTCTGCCTTCATCTGCTTTTCCATTGCGTCCTGAATCTCCTTGGGCGGAATGATATTCTTCAGCTCCACACGGGTGACCTTGATTCCCCAAGGGTCTGTCGCCTCGTCAAGGATCGAGCGCATTTTGGTATTGATGATGTCACGCGAGGTCAGCGTGTTATCCAACTCCAATTCACCGATGATGTTACGAAGCGTGGTGGCGGTCAGGTTCTCAATTGCCGTCATAGGCGTGGTGTGACCGTAGGCGTAGAGCTTACAGTCGGTGATCTGGAAGAAGACGACCGTATCGATCTGCATACGCACGTTATCCTTTGTAATAACGGGCTGAGGCGGAAAATCTGCTACCTGCTCCATCAGGTTGATGCGCTTGGCAATGCGGTCTACGAACGGCATTTTGACGTGCAAGCCCGTCTTCCATGTTTCGTGGTACGCGCCGAGACGCTCAATCACAAACGCCTTGGATTGCGGAACGACGTGAATGTTGGAAATAACGATGATCAAGAGGATCGCTACGACGATCGCGATAACTGCAAATGCTACCATAATTAATAATTCTCCTTTTTTGTAAATATGTTTTTGGTGGTGCTCAACGGTTCTCCTCATTTGCTCTGCGAGGCTCACAGATCAGCTTTACGCCTCTGATCTCACAGACCGTAACAAGACTTCCCGCAGGAATGACGACGTTGTCGTCGGTCGATCTTGCCGTCCAAACCAAGGACTTAACCTTTACGCTCCCCGTCTCGCGCAGGTTATCGATCGTTTCCTCAACAATCGCGTGCGTTCCGATCAAAGCGTCGGCGTTCATCTTGCTCGGCTTACTTTGCGGCAGATGCTTTTTGAACACGGTCTTTGCAAGGACCAAGATCGTGACCGACAGTGCTAAAAACACGGCGATCTGCACCCACAGCGATTTGACAAGCAGCGACAAGAGCATAGCCGAAAGTGCCCCCGGAACGAACCAGATCGACACGAGATCGCAGGTCTGGCTCTCCACAAAAACTGCTGCTATTGCGATCAGCAGCCAAAAGAACACAGCCCAATTCTCGGCAAAAAATATTCCCCAATCCATATTCGGTCTTCCTCCTTTCTCGTTTTCTTGACTATATTATACCACACAATCATGTGATTGTCAATAGTGTTCTTTAAAATTCTTAAAATTATTTTTTGATTTCGTTTTGCAATCCGTGAATTTCAAATAATAGGTAAGATTTTGCTCTTATTTCGGATACGAGGTGCGGATCCCCTCAATTTTGATGGTTCCGTCGGGGCTGATGCGCAGGGTTACGTGGCGAGGCAGGATCGCGTCGCTCCCCACGTCGGCGTGGAACGAGCCGTTATTACGGTAGATCATATACTCCAAGCGATAGGTGGTGAGGGTGTCACCGCCGTCCTGCTTTTCGGTCGATTCATAGTAGATCACCATATTGTAAAGCATTTGCTGATAAAAGGCGGTCTTTGGCTGGTTATCCTCGAAATAGACGTTGTTGAAGTAGGCGTTATATGCGTTCGCGTCCCCTGCGATCACGGTTTGCAGATAGTCGCGCAAAAAGAGGACCGACGCGTCAAACTAAGTCGGAGGCCAAGCGGTCTTAGGAAGACAACTTAGTAATT
>JAZRIE010000228.1:0-2315 GCA_045645105.1 Eubacteriales bacterium
AAGAGTCAGATCAAGACCGTGATCAGCCATCCGCAAGCCCTTGGTCAGTGCGCCGAGTACATTCGCAAAATGGGCTGGACGACCGAGGAATACGCCAACACCGCGCTTGCCGCAAAGCGTGTTGCCGAGTGCGGCGACCCCACCGTTGCCGCCATTGCAAGCGCCGACGCGGCAGAGGTGTTCGGACTTGACGTTCTCGAACGCAACGTCAACGAAAGCCGTACCAACACCACGCGCTTTGCTGTCTTCTCGCGCTCCGAGCGGTTGCAGGAGGGGGCGCGCATGGGAGAGCGGTTTATTATGGTCTTTACCGTGAAAAACGAGGCGGGAAGCCTTGCGCGCGCCATCGACGTGATCGGTCGGCACGGCTTTAATATGCGCAATCTGCGCAGCCGTCCCATGAAGGAGCTTCTTTGGCAGTATTATTTTTACGTGGAAGCCGACGGCAATATCCAAACCCCCGAGGGGCGCGCGATGCTTGACGATCTGCGTGCGTTCTGCGACCGATTGAAGGTCGTGGGAACCTACACGGCAACCTAAGGGTGACGGCTATGGTATTACACCTGGATCTGCCGCAAAACGGCTACGATATTATTTTGGAGCGCGGCGCCCTTCACCGCGCGGGTGAGCTTCTGCGCCTTGACCGCCGCGTGCTGATCGTCACAGACGACGGCGTTCCCGCGGAGTACGCAAAAACGGTAGCGGCGCAATGCAAAGCGCCAACCGTGGTCACAGTACCCATGGGCGAGGGAAGCAAATCCTTTTCCTCTCTTGAAATGCTTTGCCGTGCCATGCTTCAAGGCGGCTTTACCCGCACCGATTGCGTGGTGGCAGTCGGCGGCGGCGTGGTGGGAGACCTTGCGGGCTTTGCGGCGGCAAGCTTCATGCGCGGCATTGATTTTTACAACGTACCCACCACGGTACTGTCGCAGGTCGATTCCTCGATCGGCGGCAAGGTGGCGATCAATCTCGACCGTATCAAAAATACAGTAGGGGCGTTCTATCAGCCGCGTCGCGTCCTGATCGATCCCGAAACGCTTCGCACACTTCCCAAAAGACAGATCGCGAACGGACTTGCCGAGGCGGTCAAGATGGCGATGACCTCGTCCGCCGAGCTGTTCGCGCTCTTTGAGAGCGGGAAGGCACTTGACGAGATCGACCGCGTGATCGAGCTATCGCTCGGTATCAAAAAGACGGTGGTAGAGCAGGACGAGCGCGAGACGGGACTTCGTCGCGTTCTCAATTTCGGACATACGCTGGGGCATGGCATCGAGTCGCAGGCTCATATCAGCGGACTTTATCACGGTGAGTGCGTCGCCCTTGGCATGATCCCCATGTGCCGCGGCGAGGTCAGAGCAAGGCTTCTTTCGGTATTGTCGTCGCTCGGGCTTCCCACGCGCATTGAGGGGGATCTTGAGGCGATGCTGGACGCCGTTTCGCACGATAAAAAGGCGTCGGGAGACGAGATCTCGACGGTATGGGTGGAAAGGGTCGGCTCGTCCTCGATCCGCAAAATGCCGATCGAGGAATGGAAAACGACTGTTCGACACGCCCTGAACGCCTGAAAGGACGGAAAACGCATGAAAAATACCTTTGGAAATCATATCAGCGTCACGCTTTTTGATGAGAGCCACGGAAGCGAGATCGGCGCGGTATTGGACGGACTCGCCCCCGGTGTGCGCGTGGACGAGGATTTTATCCGTCATCAGCTGTCTCTGCGCCGTCCGCACGGAAGCATTTCGACCGCGCGCGTGGAAGCCGACGAATTTCGCATTGTCAGCGGCGTGTTTGAGGGGCGGACGACGGGAACACCGCTCTGCATTCTCATTCCAAACACCAATACGAAAAGTGGCGACTATGAAAAGGGACTGCCGCGACCGGGACACGCCGACTACACCGCGGAATGTAAATATCACGGTTATCAGGACTATCGCGGCGGCGGACATTTTTCGGGCAGACTTACCGCTCCCTTGGTGGCGGCGGGTGCGATCGCCATTTCGATCCTCAGAGCAAGCGGTATTCTGATCGGAACGCATATTTCGTCACTCGCGGGGATCTCGGATCGCGCGTTTGACAACATTGAGGCAGATATTGAGACACTGGACGACCTGACCTTTCCCGTGCTGAGCGCGTCGGCGGGCGACGCCATGCGCCGCGAGATCGAGCAGGCGGCAAGCGAGGGCGACAGTGTGGGCGGTATTTTGGAGACTGCCGTCACGGGGCTTCCCGCAGGACTTGGCGAGCCTTGGTTTGATACGGTCGAGGGGCTTCTGTCGCACGCGCTCTTTTCGATCCCCGCCGTCAAGGGTGTGGAA
>JAZRIE010000229.1:0-1714 GCA_045645105.1 Eubacteriales bacterium
ATCAGCGGAACTCTCTCGGACGGCAAGCTTTGCTTTTTGCCAAACGAGGAGATCACACGCGCGCAGGCGGCGGTAATGCTTTCCAATATCGTCGGACTTTGCGACGTCCCCGTAACGCCGACCTTTGCCGATACGTCCGAGCTCCCCGTTTGGGCGACCGAGGCGGTCTAATCGTTGGGCGCGGCAGGGATCATGACGGGGCAGGGCGGTTATATCACCCCCATGGCAAGGATCACGCGAGAGCAGACCGCGCAAATGCTCGCCGCGGCAATGGAATACGTGGCGGGATAGTTTTCTGACACCTTTCAAAAACTTTCATCGCATTTTTAGAAGGGTAAAAAGGGAATGTTCGTGCCTCGTTCCATGATTTGTGGTAGGAGCATGGCACTCTTATGCGCTGATCGTTAGGTTCTTTTGCAAGCGCGCAGGCACCGCCAAGACCCTGCGCGCTCCAAAATAGTTGTCTTTCCAAGGAATATTGCATGATGCTAAAAATTATCTCCGGCTTGTAGGGACAGCGTCCTCGACTGTCCGCTGTAAGACAAACAGTCGCATAATTTTACAACGTTGGAGAAAAAACACCTATATTTGAAAAAACTATGAATTTTTAAAAATCTCTTGCAAAACGGACAAAAATCTGTTATAATATATAAGAGCGGTGTCGAGCCGCAAAACGAGGCCATACCAACCGGGGATTTAGCGGAGCCCTGAACCTGAAATCCGCTACAGCAGGGGTGGATTCCTCTTTTGAGGGACGAACTTTTACGTATGAGTCGTATCCTCTGTGTTGATGAATGGGTCTTGCGCAATTGGGAATTGTGAACCGTGTCAGGTGGGGGACCAAGCAGCACTAAGCGATGAACCCAATGTGCCGCGAGAGTGCCTGTTTTGAGCAGGAGATACGAAGATCGCGTGGGAGCGACTTTCGATTTTGAGGTGTATGGTCTTGTTTTGCGACTCGGCATTGCTGTTTTGAAAAAGAGATCCTCGGTATCGCAAGATGCCGAGTTTTTTTGTATGCAAGCCCCTTCAAAATGCGCGCGAGGGCTTGACATCAACCTCAAAAAGAGGTATAATATTAATAATGGAAACCAAACGGAAGGGGGAAACGTTATGCATCAGGCATTGTATCGGAAATGGCGTCCGCAGACCTTTGACGACGTGTGCGGTCAGGAGCATATCACGTCCATTCTGCGCTATGAGGCAGAGCATCGGGCATTCAGTCATGCCTATCTCTTTTGCGGCTCTCGCGGGACGGGAAAAACCACCTGCGCCAAGATCCTTGCCAAGGTCGTCAACTGCGAGTCTCCCATAAACGGAAACCCCTGCGGCGTATGCGCCGCGTGCCGTGCCATCGATAGCGGAGCCGCGACCGACGTGCTGGGAATGGACGCCGCGTCCAATAACGACGTGGAGCATATTCGCGATATCCGTGATGAGGTGGTCTACTCTCCGTCGTCGCTCGCGTATCGCGTTTATATCATCGACGAGGTGCATATGCTCTCGATTCCCGCATTCAACGCGCTGCTCAAAACGCTCGAGGAGCCGCCCGCGCACGTGGTATTCATTTTGGCGACCACCGAGCTGCAAAAGCTTCCCGCAACGATCATTTCAAGATGTCAGCGCTTTGATTTCCGCCGTATTTCCACCGAGGCACTGATGGCAAGACTTTCCTATATTGCCGAGCAGGAGGGGATCACTCTGCAAACCGACG
>JAZRIE010000230.1:0-10919 GCA_045645105.1 Eubacteriales bacterium
AAAAAGAGAACGGAATCGCTTTTTGCATGAAGCGGTTCCGTTCTTTTTTTATTCGTGGCTCTTTTGATGCAACGCTTTTGTGGTGTTTGCGGTTATAGAATACCTCTGTGTTTATATCAACTGATCAGCGCGCAGGCGCAGTCTGCCCTTGCGCGTTTCTCCGTCGAAGGAGCGGAGAATAAAGCGACCGTAGCCGCGTATCGAGAGCGTTGCGGGCGGTGTCAGTGTGGCGTCGGTGCGTTCCTCAATCTCAAAATCGACCTCGACCAGCCCCGTCCGAATGGCATTTTGCGCCGCCTCGCGTGAAAGATTGGTCAGCGCGGCGACCACGCAGTCGAGCCTTGGCGATGCGACGGTATCGCTGATGGGGCGGTATTTTTTGCCGTCGGTAAAATCCTCGTCAACTTCGTATGCTTTGCATTTGACGGTATCCGATGCGACCTTAGTGAGATTCTCAAGCAGAAACTCCTTGATGGCGCGCGGGCAAAAGACGACCGCCTCACAGTCGTTTTGGACGGCAATGTCGCCAAGCGCGTCCCTCTCCAAGCCAAGACCGAGGATCGATCCGAGATAGTCACGGTGTGTCAACACGCGGTAGCCGCTTCCCGTAATGCGAATGGCTTGCACCGACTCGCAGATATTGTCCTCAAGGATGGGGAGCAAAGTCTCGGGAGCACATTCGCAGGGGGGCGCCCCCAGCATAGCGGCGTAGTAGTCGGGAAGCAAAAAGAGGCAGGCGCGCTCGGCGTCGGGGTAGCCGCCAAAGAAAAAGGACTGCTCCCGGACCCCCATAGCACGCAGTGCGCGCTCGGTCTGTTTGCGTGCGCGAGGTGTTAAAAAGGGGAGCGTGGCAACGCTCCCGCGATTGCATTTTTCAATTGCGTCGCCCAAGCGCGCCAAAAGACGTGCTTCGTCGGTGTTTCGTTCGGTCGTCATAGGATCTGGATCACGCTTCCGATTATGATCAGAAGGAGAAAGGTGATCATAAAGGGCATATCGAGCGGCATGCCCTCAAACCACCGCTTGCGTTCAAAGAGACGGCGGAGCGGCAGGATCACAGGCTCGGTAACCATAAACAGAAACGCTGAGATCTTCCACTCCTGCATCGGGTCGATCCACGAAAGCAGCGCACGTACCAGCATAGCAAGATGCAGGACGTCAAGCAGACAGATGACAAAGATCTTTAATATATAAAGGGCAATATCCATAATGCGCAAATCATCCTCTCGGGTTGGATTTTAGGCAATACCGCACAATTCTGATGGTGCAATTGCGCCGCCAGAAAATTCGTCAAACAAACCAAGTTGAAGCAGGCAATAGTCGACCTATTGCCAATGAAAATTGTGCAGTGTGACGGATTTTATGCAAGCAAGTGTGCCGTCACGCATTTGTGCGGTATTGCCTTTAGTATGGAGAAGCCTTTTTTCAAAGACTTCTCCACGACGATCGGTAGCGATGCTTCCGTCCCTGATCAGGCTTCCTCATCCTCAGCGGGAGCTTCCTCGTAAACCTCTTCTTCTACGTACTCCTCCTCGACAGTCTCCTCTTGCGCGGGAGCTTCGGGAGCAGGCTCTTCGGTTGCGAAGCTCGAAATGTCTACGCCTGCGGGGGATACCACAATGGTGTTCTTATTGGTCTTGATCATCTCGCCGCCCAGAACGTAGGCAACTCCTGCGAGGAAGTCTACCAGACGCAGAGCCTTGTCCTTGGTCAGATGGCTGATGTCAAGCAGGACAATGCAGCCCTCCTTGAGCTTATCCGCAATCTTGATTGCCTCGGTGTGGCTCTTGGGCTGGAGGAGCTTGAGCGCGACCTTGTCGGGGGTTGCGGGGCGAATTTCGGGCTCCTTGCGAGCGGGACTGTCAATGGCAGAGACGTTTGCGGCTTCAGCACTCTCCATCTCGGCTTCCAATTCCTTGGGCATGGTGTAAATGTCGTATACGTCGTTGTAGGTGTCGTTTTCCAGGTCTGCGTTGTCGTTTCTTACAAATTTTTTCAACAAGTTCATTTTGTTGAACCTCCCTTTATTTTTTCATATTATATTATTTTTAATTTTTACGGTTCTCATTCTTCCGCGAACAGTGCGCGGCCGATGCGGACGATGTCCGCACCCTCCTCGATGGCGATCTCAAAGCTGTTCGACATTCCCATCGATAGGATCGGTCTACCTATATTATGGAGCTTTTTTTGCCAAATGTCAAGACATTGGCGCGAAGTTTCTTGAAAATATTTGCGATAATCCTCGCTTTTTTCGCATTTTGGCGCCATGGTCATAAATCCGCGCAGGTTTAAGTGCGCAAACTGCGACAGAGACGCGCAAAAATCGGCTACCTCGCTTGGGTGCAGACCGCTTTTGCTTTCCTCAAGACCGCTGTTGATCTCGACCAGAACGTCCATGACAATCCCGTGCTTTTTCGCTTGCTTTTCGATCTCCTTTGCCAAGGAGAGCGAATCGAGCGAGTGGATCATGCACACCTTATCGATGATATACTTGACCTTGTTGCTTTGCAACGTCCCGATAAAGTGGATGTGCAGGTCCTCTCGGTCAAGCTCGTCCCAGCGTGCGAGAAGCTGCTGCACGCGGTTCTCCCCAACGTCGTTGATCCCAAGCACGCGGTGCAGATAATTGACGTGCGCGGCATCGGTATATTTGACCGCCGCGAGAAGCATAACGTCGCGGTCGGCGTCGGTCTTTCTACGCGCCTTTGCCGCTTCGATTCGCGCACGGATCGTCTCAACGTTGGCGTCCATATAGGATAACTCGTTCATTTGTACACCCTCCCATCGTATAAATTCCTTCCCGATGTGATCAGGACCTCGTAAAGCACGGGGGAATTTTCACCGCCGTCATTTTCCTCGGCGATAATGCAGTAGCCGTCGCCGCGGTATAGCACGTTGATCGGCAGAAACCGCGCCGTGCCGTCCCGAAAGGCGTACACCCCCTCAACACCATCAACCGTGTAGATCGCACTGTCGGGAACGTAATAGCCCGAGCAGGAGTCCACGGTGATGACGGCGGTCTGCACACGCAGGTAGGTGAAATCCGCAAGCTGCTGGCTTGAGGTGAAGATCGCGACGGAACCTCCGTCCGTGGGGATCAGCCTCGTGCAGGTGAGCGTCAGCTCTCGGTCTCGGTTCTCCGGAAAGCGGAAGGAATAGGACTCGCCCTCACTCAGATGCGATGCGTCGGCAGAGTCAAACGCAATTGCGATCGACCACTCGTAGCTGTAAACGGTTTTTCCCACCGTAAAGCTGTCGGCAGGGAAGACGGGATCGGCTTGCGTCAGCGCGGCAAAGCCCTCGGCGGTCAGCCCATTGAGCTTGTCAAGCGTGAAAATACTTTCGTATCCGTCTACAAATCCGCGGTCGTAATAGTAGCCCGACGCCTTATCGTTTTTCAGAGTCAAGGGCGTACCCGTGAGAAGCGCGGCACGTTGTGACTTCAATTCGGCAAGCGTTTCCTCAAGTCCGCTATCCGAGCCGGTCAGTGTGGCGTATTGGTTGAGCAGAGTGAGAAAATCACTTTCCAGCTCCCTCACCAAGCTCCAATTTCCTTGAGCGACCGCCGCGAGCAGAGCCTCATAGTTGGCAACCGCTTCGTTGCGATATCCTCCTGCCTGCGAGAGCGGTGTGCCAGCGGGGACCTTACTCGCCTCGAGAACCGAGATCAAGTGGTTGAGATCGTCGAGTCGGATCTGATTGTCAGCGCAAAGATGCGCGGGACACTCCCATACCTCAGCCAAGGCGACCCCTCGGCTGATCTTTGTGCCGTTTGGAGCAAGATCATTGACGAGCCCCTCGCGCGGCGAGGTCAAGACCTCCTCGTCGCGGAACAGATACGCTTTGCCGCTGATCGACGCATACTCGGTATGGCTTCGGATCGAGGTCTTCATCAAACTTTCCGACGACGACGCGAAGACGTGGTAAACCGTGTAAACGATCAGACCGAGCAGGGTAAGCGAGACTGAAAAACGCAAAAGATATTTTTTTAAAAAGGCTTTTCTTGTCACGAGGAGTCACCTCCCGTGTCGGCTTGCAAAGCCTCGGAGAGGATCGCAAGCGCTTGCTTGCTCAGGTCGCATAGCGTGCTGCCCTCGTCCACGTCGATCCATCGCACGTATTCCTTTGCGCCGAACCAGGTGATCTGTCGCTTGGCATATCGGCGCGTGGCTTGCTTGAGGTCGCTGATCGCGTCCTCGAGTGATTGCTCACCGTGCAAATGACGGAGCAGCTCCTTGTAGCCGATTGCCTGTGCCGCTGTGGCGTTGACCTCGAACACTCCCTCGGACTCAAGGTGCGCGGTTTCCGCGACGAGTCCCTGCGCGATCATGTCGTCCACGCGACGGTCGATGCGACGGTATAAGAGGTCGCGATCACTATAGCGCAGACCGATGACAACGGCGCAATAGGGAGAGTCGAAGGTACGGGAACGACGGTCCAGCTCGGATTTGGTCAGCCCCGTGGTTTCATAGATCTCAAGTGCGCGGACCACGCGCTTGACGTTATTTTCGTGCGTAGAATCGGCGCTTTCGGGATCAACGGCGCGCAACCGCTCGTGAAGCGCGTGATTGCCGTTCTCCTTTGCGTAGTCAAACAACGACTGCCGCAGGGCGGGATCGACCGAGGCACTTTCCTCAAAGCCGCTCCCGCGGAGCAGGGAATCAAGATAGAGGCCCGTTCCGCCGCATATAATAGGAAGCTTTCCTCGTTCGTGAATCTCCTCGACCGCCGCTGCCGCCATGGAAACGTAGTCGGCGCAGGAAAACGAGTCGTGGGCATCGGCAACGTCGATCATATGGTGAGGAACCGCTTCGCGATCCTCAACCGACGGCTTCGCTGTTCCAATATCCATACTCCGATAGATCTGCATAGAGTCGCAGGAAACGATCTCGCCGCCAAGCCGTTTTGCCAAATCCATCGCTAACGCGCTCTTTCCGCTTGCGGTCGCGCCTACAACGGCAACGATCGGAATTTTCTTAAAGTTAGCCACGGCTCACCTCTTTCTGCGGAAATCGCAAGAAACAGGAGAGAGACCGAAAATGCGGTTTGCTTATGCTAACCAATCGAACTGACGATATGTGTTGCGATGCTTTTTGTTGTGTGTAGAACATACGCACCCTCCGTTATGTCGGCATACCGAACGGAGCGTTGTCGGTTTCCGAACCCGCTCGCCCCTCGCGCTGAATGGTGAAGGGGATCGCGTTCTCACGGATCATCTGTCGAAGAAAAATATTGACTGCGGTGGAAAGATCCAATCCGAAATCGGCAAGTATCTCCTGCGCTTTTGCCTTTGTGTCGGCATCAATGGTAATGTTGGTGGATACTTTTGCCATTCCATCACACTCCTTTCTGGTATATTATACCACAAAACGCACGCAATGTCAATACATTATGCGCACAAAATGTGAAAAATATGTGAGAAAATTGACATAAAATGGGGGGAGAAGCGATTTTGCGGCATTTTGCGCGGCTTCTCTCCCCAGAAGGGTGTGTTTATTAGATTTGTGCGCGACGCTTGGGGGCGCGGCGACATTCGGTACAAACATAATGAACGGTCAGCTCGTAGTCCTCGATCTCGGTGGCGAGTGTGCGCTCGATCTCGGCGGCAATGGTGGGGAGCTTGATATCGGTGATCCTTCCGCAACGGTCGCAGAGCAGGTGATCGTGCGGCTCGGTGATCTTATCAAAGCAATCGGCAACGCCGTCGATATGCAGGCGGTTGATCATGCCCGCTTCGTTCATGGCGTTCAGATTATTATAGATGGTAGCCATAGCGATGCTTGGCATTTTCAGTTTGGCTAAGAAAAAGATTTCGTCGGCGGTCAGATGGCGGTCGGATTGCCGCAGAATTGATAGGATCAGCTCGCGTTGCTTCGTCATATACAGTTCCTCCGATAAAGAGAATAATTCTTATTCTATATTATAACGGTTTTTGGGTAGTTTGTCAAGTGTTTTTGACATTTTTCGGAAAGCTTTTTTCAAAAGGTCTTTTCAAATAGTGAGAATTATGATAAAATAAAAGGGGTAATAAGATTTTTGCAGACGGAGCCTCCAAGCCGACGTTTTGCATGGTCGGAAAGGATGGACATAGAATGATCAGAATATTTGGCATACAGACGGCACTGCTTCCCGACAGACGGTTGTTGATTTCAAATCTGGAGCCGTATTTTGGAGCCTCGTGGCGTGAGCGTCATCGCAGTGTCCGCGACAATCGGGCCTCGCTTACCAGCCTTGCGGGGATCCTCTTGCTTCACTATGCGGGGATCGAGGGCGTGGTTCTGTGTGACAAAAACGGAAGACCCTATCTTGACGGAAGCTGTCTGGATTTCAATATTACGCATACCGAGAGCGCGGTCTTTTGCGCGGTTGCGTATCCTGAGGGTTTTTGCGATGCGACGACAAGCATAAGCGCGAGGAATACGAACTGCGTTTCGAGCGTGGATCCCGTGGGGGGGCGGCGCCTATTCGAGGGCGTAGCGCGTGTGGGACTCGATGCCGAAAATCTTTCACGCATTGCCACGGTGCGGGTGGCACCCTTGGCGGATCGGTGGTTTTCCGAGACCGAGCAGGATGCTTTTCTTTCAGACCCCTGCGACAGCACCTTTTTGAAGATCTGGACACGAAAGGAAGCGCTTGTCAAATGGATTGGAACGGGGCTTGCGGGCTTGCGCAATGCTGACACGTCAACCGCCGAGGCACAGTATGGGGTCCGCTTCCGAGAATACCGCGAGGACGATGCCGTGATCACGCTGTGTACGCACGCTGAGGGAGAGCTTCCAAGGGATATTCACATGCTTGCAAGAGATGAAATAGAAGAATTGCTCCAAAAATCTTGACAATTCCAAAAAATGTGATATAATATAAAGTTGATAAAAGATTAAAGACACAAAGAGAGGTTTTTTGCGATATGCATTGGTCAGAAGAGATCGCTCAGAGAATCATTGAGCGCAATCCCGAAAAAGAAGAATACGTATGCGCGGCAGGCATCAGTCCGTCGGGCTCTGTACACATTGGCAACTTCCGTGACGTTGCCACCCCTCTGTTCGTCGTCAAGGCGTTGCAGAAAAAGGGAAAAAAGGCAAAGCTGCTCTTTTCATGGGACGAGTACGACCGTTGCCGCAAGATCCCCGCAAACGTACAAGCCGTGGTCGGCAGCTCCTACGACAAGTATATCGGCTGTCCCTACGTTGATATCCCCGATCCTTGGGGCTGTCACGAGAACTACGCCAAGCACTTTGAGGAAGAATTTCTGAACGCCATGAAGAAGTTCGGCATTGAGCTGGATTGCCGCTATCAGGCAGAGCTTTACCGTTCGGGCGCGTACACCAAGGATATTCTGGAGTCCCTGCAGAAGCGCGGCGAGATCTTTGAGATCCTTGACTCCTTCAAGACCAAGGACCCCGACAAGACACCCGAGCAGCTCAAGGCGGAGCATGACGCCGAGAAGGAGAGCTACTATCCCGTCAGCATCTTCTGTCCCGAGTGTCACACCGACTTCACCACAATTACGAAGCTTTCCGACGACTGCACCGAGGCGGACTACACCTGCCGTTGCGGTCATAGCGGACATTTCAACTTCCTTGAAAACTTCAACTGCAAGCTTGGTTGGAAGATCGACTGGCCCATGCGTTGGAGATACGAGGGCGTTGATTTTGAGCCGGGCGGAAAGGATCACGCGGCTCCTACGGGCTCGTACAGTAACTCCAAGATCGTATCCAAAAAGATCTTCGGCTACGAGGCTCCCCTGTTCCAGGGCTATGAGTTCATCGGCATCAAGGGCATGACGGGTAAGATGTCAAGCTCGTCGGGACTCAATCTCACCCCCGAAACGCTTCTCAAGCTTTATCAGCCCGAGGTCATTCTCTGGCTTTATTCCAAGACCGATCCCACCAAGGCGTTTGACTTCTGCTTTGACGACGGTATCCTTCGCCAATATTTTGAGTTTGACAAGATGCTGACCGATTGCCGCGAGGGCAAGGCGTCCGAGACGATACAGGAGATCATGTACAACTGCCGCGTGGGCGACCGCGAGCTTGAAACCGTTCCCATGTCTCTGCTCGTACAGCTGGGCTCGATCGTTAACTTCAACGTTCCCATGCTTGAGACCGTCTTTGAAAAGATCGGTACGCCCTATAAGGCAGAGCAGTTTGCCGACCGTCTCGACCGCGCAAAATTCTGGCTTGAGC
Organism: Eubacteriales bacterium; assembly: GCA_045645105.1. GTDB lineage: Bacteria > Bacillota > Clostridia > Oscillospirales > CAG-272 > UMGS1865. The sequence goes on from JAZRIE010000230.1 coordinate 8,187, forward strand.
AATGCGCGCCCGATCAGGTCAACCGCCTGCGTACCACGCGCAATTGGGAGATCTACAACGCGCTTGACGACAACGAGAAAAAGACCATTGAGCTTTTGCATGCCTATATCGCCAAGGGCGGCTACACGCTCGACGAGCTGAACACCGAGCTTTACGCGATCCCCAAGACCGTGTACGGCACGGAAATGACCGACAAGGAGCTGAAGGGACTGCAGGGAGCGTTCTTCCGCAACGTCTACAAGCTGCTCATCGACAAGGAAAAGGGACCGCGTCTGTATCTGTTCCTCTATGCCATCGAGTCCGAAAAGTACGTCGGATTGCTTGACTTTTCCTATCCGCAGACCGAGGCTGAGAGGCTTGCCGACGCCCCCGCCGAGGAGTGTTGTGAGGCAGAGGAAGCACCTGCCGAGAACCGTGAGCCTGATCCCGTCGAGCCGATCAAGGAGCAGGTGGTCATCGACGATTTCCAAAAGCTTGACCTGCGCGTTTGCAAGATACTCAAGGCAGAGGGCGTGCGCAAGTCGCACTCCTGTCTGAAGCTGACGCTGTTTGACGGACTTGGCGAGCGCGTGATCATGTCTTCTATCAAGGAAGAATACAGCCCCGAGCAGCTCGTGGGCAAAAAGATCATCGTGATCGCAAACCTCAAGCCCAATCGTATCTGTAACGTCAATTCGCAGGGCATGCTGCTTGCCGCAACCAACAACGCCTGCGGATGTAAGGTCATCTTCGTGGACGATTCCGTACCCGAGGGAACGGCGATCCACTAAGACGCGTTTTAAACAATTTATGCGCAGGGCGTTGAAATCCACCGTAATGCACGGCTTATTTCAACGCCCTGTGTTTGAAGATGAAAAAGGAGGATCCATGAAACCCGAAACCAAAAAGCTGATGCTATGTCTTCTCGCCAACACGGTGTTGATGATCGCGCTCTATTTCGCGATCCCCGCGCTGACGAGATTTCCCTATATGCCGCAGGTCTATCTGGTCGCGGGAGCAGGGCTTGGCATCTATTACGTCATCTATAACCGAGGATTTGCGGGCAGGGGAATTACGCCCGATCAGCTTCCCGACACCATGTCACTTGCCGAAAAGCAAAAATTTATCGAGGACAGTCAAGCGCGGATGCAAAAATCGCGTTGGATACTGACCGTTCTGATCCCAATTCTCGTTACATACATGATCGATATGGTCTATTTGTTCGTGTTTCCGTATTTGGCAAATCTGTTCGCGTAAGGAGACCGCATGAGCGACATTCGTATCGTATCGTTGTATTCGGGTTCTAAAGGGAACTCGTTTCTTGTCGGCTCGCGTGAGGGGTATATTCTGATCGATGCGGGTAAGACGGCAAAAAAACTGTGTGCGGCACTGTCGGACGCAGGCGTGAGTCCCGACGATATTCGCGCAGTATTTATCACGCACGAGCATAGCGACCACATCAGCGCGCTTGACGCTTACCTCAAAAAGCATCCCATCCCCGTCCATGCGCTTGAGGGGTGCGTCCCTAAGCTTTCGGAGAGCGAGACGGTGATGCAATGCTTGTGCGCGCATCCGCCACTCTATTGCGAAAGGGTATGCGGTATGACGGTCACCGCCTTCCCCACACCGCACGATAGCTGTGCGTCTACGGGGTATCGTATAGAGATCCCCAACGGCGAGAGCGGTGTGCTCCGTCTGGGATATGCGACCGACATCGGACACGTTTCAAGGGAGGTCGAAGAGGCGTTGACGGGATGTGACGCGGTGATCTTGGAGAGCAATCACGATGAAGGTATGCTCGACTTGGGTCCGTATCCGTACTATCTCAAGCAACGGATTGCCTCACGGCGCGGACATCTTTCCAATCCCGACTGTGCGGCACTTGCCGCGCGACTCTGCATGAGCGGAACAAGGGCGTTGATGCTGGCGCACCTGAGTCAGGAGAACAATACCCCCGACCTTGCCTTTGACGAATGTGTGAGTGCCGTGGGAGACGAAAGGGTTTCGATCTGTGTGGCACACCCGCATGACATTACCGAGCTATATTTGGAGGGGAAATACTAATCCTTGATCAATAGATTGATATAAAATCGTTGTATATCAAAGAAACAACCCTTCCGTCATTTTCTTGCGAAAATGCCACCTCCCCTTACACAGGGGAGGCTTCAAAGTGACATTCGTCTCAAAAAGCAGCTATTTTGGGCACAAAATACCTGAATTTACTTTGAGAGCAAAACAATCGTTAGCCTCCCCTGTGTAAGGGGAGGGGGCACGGCTTGCCGTGACGGAAGGGTTGTCCTTTTGCAAAAAATATCTACATTTTAATCGAGGTTTTTTATAAGATGATTCAAGTAACCGTGATCACCGTTGGGAATTTGAAGGAGAGCTATTGGCGAGACGCCGTTGCGGAATATGAAAAGCGTCTTGGGGCATTCTGTAAGCCGACTTTGGTACAGCTCAAGGAGACCAAGCTTCCCGAAGAGCCGTCCGAGGGAGAGATCCGCACAGCCCTTGCCGACGAAGGAAAGCGCATCCTTGCCGCCATGCCTCCGCGCTCCTATCGCATAGCCCTTTGCGTGGAAGGGAAGCAGTTTTCCTCGGAGGAGCTTGCTGCAAAGCTGGACGGTGCGCTGACCGAGCAGGGACATTTGTGTCTTGTGATCGGTTCGTCGCACGGGCTTGCCCCCGAGGTCAAGGAGACGTGTCAGATGCGACTGTCGGTATCAAAGCTGACCTTTCCGCATCAGATGATGC
>JAZRIE010000231.1:0-2217 GCA_045645105.1 Eubacteriales bacterium
CTTATACAACCAAAACGGAGAGCTTGTTTTGAGAGACATGACCGAGTCGATCGTTAAATGCAGACCGCTATAACATAAAATCCGTATCAGATATTCTCTATTTGTTACGTTACAAAAAAGAGACCGAACCATATGCCTCAAAAGCATTTTGGTTCGGTCTCTTTCTATTAACCGTTCGGATTTTCTTTTACAGAAGCACGATAAACAGCAGATACATCAACGGAATGGTCACGACCGAAATGGTGTGCGAAACCATTGCCATGGATGCGCCTGTTTTGGGGTCTCCGCCGTATGCCGCGGGGAATACGATGGTATTCATGCCGAGAGGCGTTGCAAAACAGATCAAAGCCACCGTCATCAGCTCTTCGCTCGCGCCGATCGCCTTCAGAGCAAGCATCATGACCGCGGGGATCACGATCAAACGCAAAAGCGTTGCAACGTACACCTTTTTGTTGCAAATCATGTCCTTGAAGTTATATCCGCCGATCACAAAGCCCGCAAGGACCATTGCAACGGGTCCCTGACACTTACTTGCACCCTCCAAGGCATTGAGAATGAATACGGGAGTATACTGCTTAACGCTGAGGAGTCCCAAAATCATACCCAGCACCAGCGCGATGATCGGCGGGGTCAGCAGTCCCTTTTTCAGATTTTGGAGCAGGCCTGCGTTCTGTTCCTTCGGAATCAGGATATAAAGTCCCCAGCTATTGCAAATAACCATAACGAGGAAGGTAAAGAGCGAATATTTATAGTACATCTCATCGCCAAAGACGCCGAGCATGATGTAGTTCCCCATAAAACCATAGTTACCAAAGGTCAATGCATATTTGTAGATATTGCGCTGATACGCCGCTTGGGGATTTTCCTTCCAATCACGGACAAAAAAGCGGGACAGAAAATACGCCAACCCGACAGCGACCAGCGTCATACCAAGTCCGTACAGGATCAGCTCGGCATTCTGTGTCAGCGTTTCTACCGTACATTTGGTCATCAACGTAAACAGAGAAAGCGCGGGAACGAAGATAAAGGTCTCGAGCTTTGACATAGTGGTGTGCGCGTTGTCGGGAAGCTTACTTGCCTTGCGCAGCAAAAAGCCAACCAGGATCATGGTAAACATCATGAGCATCTGTTGAAGTGTCTTTTCAAAGATTTCCATTTTTCAATTCCTCTTTTTTATGAATTAGTCAAATAATTTCGATCAGTCGCACGAGCGTCTTCCAGAACGTCTCTGTGGAATCAAGATCGAGTGCCTCGTCGGGTGAATGAATGTCGTACATATCGGGACCGATAGAGATCATATCCATATCGGGAAGCTTGGAGTAAATAATGCCGCATTCCAGACCCGCGTGGATCACGTTGATCTCGGCGTCCTTACCGGTCACGTCGTGATAAGCCTTGACGTATGCCTCGCGAACGGTCGATTCGGATACGAAATCCCATCCGGGATAGCGACTGTAGTGGTTGGTTTTGCAATCCAACGCGGCGGCAAGCGCGTCTATTTCACAGATCGATGCATCGAGGCGGCTCTCGATCCCCGATCTCGACGAGAAGACGAGGGTCACGTCGTCGCCCTCGGTACGTACCACGCCAAGATTGCGCGAGTACTCCACAAGCCCCGAAACGCTTTTGTTCATTGCCAACACACCGCACGCAGCGCAGGCAAGAACCGCGCAAATGCGCTCGGTATCCCATCGACTCATCATCACCGCCTCGCCGTCGGCCGTTTCCACGCTCAGGGCAAAGCCACGATCCGCCTCGACCAGCTCTTTTGCGATTTCAGCCGCCGTGTCGGTCAGGACGTCGGTTGCGGCATCGGCATCGGGAACAGCTAAAACGACCTCACATTCGCGCGGTATCGCATTATCCTTCGAGCCGCCGGTGATCGACACGATGCGTGCGTCGCAGGTCGGCAACAGTGCGGCAAGCAGCCGCCCCATCAGCTTATTGGCGTTTGCACGTCCCGTGTTGATGTCAGCGCCCGAGTGTCCTCCCATGAGTCCACCGATACGAACGCGCAGAGCCTGCCCTGCAAAGGACGTCATCGTGCAATGCAACGTCAGATCCGAACGCAAGCCCCCCGCACAGCCGCAGGTGACAACACCAAGCTCCTCACTATCCATGTTGATCATGGTACGGGACTTGATCAGACTGTAATCAAAATTCTGTGCGCCGTTCAGTCCCGTTTCCTCAGCGGTGGTGAACAGACACTCGTATGCG
>JAZRIE010000232.1:0-2079 GCA_045645105.1 Eubacteriales bacterium
ATGCAACGCCTCACGCTCCTTCTCCGTGTCGTAGATGTATTTGATGTGACTGTAGTCGGTGGAAATGCCGTAGGCGATCAGCACGTCGGCGTTGTCAAACAGCTCGCGCAAGCGCGGTGTCAGCTCGGAAAGCAGGGGCGCGTCGACGACCATATCGGGTGTGATACCGTGGATCTTTTCGGTCTGCTTCCACTTCTTCTTGCGCACGGGCTTGACCAGCGTGTCCATAATGATCGCGCCGGTTCCGTCCACGATCGACACCGAAAGGATCTCGTCGTGATTGTAAACGCCTGTCAGCTCGAGGTCGAAGAACAGCACGCGCTCACGCTTCATGTGGTAATGCTCGGCACGGTGGGCGTCGCCCTCGGCGCAGCGCACGGCAAGATCGGCGGCAAAGCATTCGCGGCAGAGCTTGCGGCGGTAGCGCACGTCCTTTCCGCATTGCACGCACATCAAGGGACGGCGGATCGCGGTCTTCTTAACAAAGAAGTAGATCATGCTCTTGTCGTTGCGGAGCGTATAGGCGACCGGCTCCTCGATCACGTCGTAGTTCATCTGATCGAGGCGCTCCTTGGTATAGTATCCGCAGGAAGCGGCACGCTTGGTGCTCATGCGGATCAGCTCTACGCCGTTTTCGGTGGTGTAGGTCTCGGTCTTTTGCTGCGGTGCGTACCAAAGCTCAGGCGGTGCCTCTACCACGCGCGCGGGGTCAAAGAAGTAGGTAATGCTGCCATCGGTATTCTCGTCAAAGGCGATGGGATCGCCCGACGGCATCAGGTGCATACGGTTCAGTACGTTGCGCGTCAGATAATGCTTTTTTGCCGCCTCGTCGCTCGTCAGATGCGGAATGGTTGCGCCGGAGCGCAGCTTCATTGAATGTTTCATGGTTTTCCTCTCTACCGCTCGGACCTTTTGCAATGCACGCCTGCGTTTTTTTGCAGCGGTTGCCGGTCTCCGTAAACGGTTTTGCTCTTTTTTCCTTGTGAGCCTGTCCTTACTTTTCAAAGAGAATAAAAGCACACAACTACATATTATATCACATTATTATATAATAATCAATATATTCGCGCGAAAAAATCTGCAACATTTTTGTAACTTTCAAGAAGACCAAAGAGATCGGGACGAAAAAGCGCCCCGATCTCCTCCTCTTGACTTATTTTTTAGAATGAGAACAGTTCTTATTCTTATTTTTTACATGCTTTCTTTCCTGCTTTTGCATTTCACGAAGCTTTTCCAGCGCGCGGTCAAGACCGCCGACCTCGTCGATGATCCCGTATTGAACAGCCTCATGTCCCTCGATGATCGAGCCGCAGTCGGTGGCGATCTGATCGGGTCGCATCATCAGGTCGTTGATCACCTCGGGTGTCGCTCTTGAGTGGGTGCAGATAAAATTGACGATCCTCTTTTGCATTTCGCTCATATAACGGAAGGATTGCGGAACCCCCACCACAAGACCGCTGATCCGCACGGGGTGAATGGTCATGGTCGCGCTGGGAACGATCAGCGAGTATTTTGCCGCCGTGGCAAGCGGCACGCCGATCGAGTGTCCACCGCCCAGCACAAGGGAGACCGTGGGCTTGGTCATCGATGCGATCATCTCCGAGAGCGCCAGCCCCGCCTCCACGTCGCCGCCCATCGTGTTGAGCAGGACGAGAAGCCCATCCACCTCGTCGTTCTCCTCGATCTCAACGAGGAGCGGAAGGATCTGCTCGTATTTGGTCGCCTTTTGTCCCTCCTGCAGGACGAAATGCCCCTCCACCTGACCGATGATCGAAATGCATTGAAATCGTTCTCGGTCATTTCCCGTGATGCTTCCGCCGCCCGCGTCGATGTTTTCCAGCAGAAGCTGCCGCGCCTCCTCTTCGTTGCGCCGACTCTCGTTTTTGTCCATTTTTTCGTAATTCCTTTCAAAAATAGGCTCTTACCGCTATTATAACCAAAAAAAATTTGGATATGAGGACGGAATTATGAAAAAACAGTCTTTACAAGATTAAAAAAAAATGGTATAATAATATGGAATGGGAAAATTTCGATCCCTTTAGCCAATCATTTACAAAATCATACAGAAAAGAAAGGTTT
>JAZRIE010000233.1:0-2072 GCA_045645105.1 Eubacteriales bacterium
CCGTGGTGCTTCGTCCTGCGTTCACGCTCGGTGGTACGGGCGGCGGCTTTGCTTACAATGAGGGCGAGCTGATGGAGATCGGTCGCAACGCCTTCAAGCTCTCTCCCGTGCATCAGGTGCTGATCGAAAAGAGCGTCAAGGGCTACAAGGAGATCGAATTTGAGGTGATGCGTGACTCCAACGACCACGCCATCACCATCTGCGGCATGGAGAACGTTGATCCCGTCGGTGTTCACACGGGTGACTCCATTGTCGTCGCGCCCATTCTTTCACTCAACGATCACGATCTGAAGATGCTCAACGACAGCGCGATCAAGATCATCAAGGAGCTGAAGATCGAGGGCGGCTGTAACGTACAGTTTGCGCTCAACCCAGAGTCGAGCGAGTATTTCCTGATCGAGGTCAACCCCCGCGTTTCACGTTCCTCGCCACTCCCGTCCAAGGCGAGCGGCTATCCGTTCGCACGCGTGACCGCAAAGATCGCGGTCGGTATGGCGCTTGAGGAGATTCCCGTGGCGGGCGGTACGGCGGCGATCGAGCCTCGTCTCGATTATATCGTGGCAAAATTCCCGCGCTTCCCGTTCGATAAGTTCACGTCAGCCCCCAACACGCTCGGCACGCAGATGAAGGCAACGGGCGAGGTCATGGGTATCGGCTCGACGCTTGACGAGTGCTTCCTCAAATCGGTGCGTTCGCTTGAAACCGGTGTTTGCCATTTCCACCATCCCAAATTCGATAGCATGACGGTTGCCGAGCTGGAAGCTTATCTTGGCGAGTCCAAGGACGATAACATCTACGCTGTAACCGAGCTGGTCCGTCGCGGCGTTACCCTTGAAAGACTGCACGAGCTGACCAAGATCACGATGCTGTTCCTTGAGTCGATCAAGCGTATCGTGGACATGGAAAATTTGCTTAAAGCAAATCAGAACGACGAAAAAACGCTCCGTGCCGCAAAGGTTATGGGCTTTTCCGATAAATTTATCTCCAAGCTTTGGGAAACCAACGAGCTTGCGGTCTACAATATGCGCAAGACGCATGGGATCAAGCCGATCTTCAAGATGGTGGATACCCTGCATACGGGCAAGTATATCGCGTATCTCTACTCGTCCTACACGGGTGAGAACGCGTCGCGTCTGACCGACAAAAAGAAGATCATCGTGCTTGGCGCAGGTCCGATCCGTATCGGTCAGGGCGTTGAGTTTGACTATTCCACGGTGCACGCCGTGCAGACCATTAAAAAGAACGGCTACGAGGCGATCATCATCAACAACAATCCCGAAACCGTTTCCACCGACTATACCACCAGCGACAAGCTCTACTTTGAGCCTCTCACGCCCGAGGACGTGATGAATATTGTCGAGTTTGAAAATCCCGAGGGTGTTGTGGCGTCTCTCGGCGGACAGACCGCTATCAATCTTGCAGAGCCGCTTATGAAGCGCGGCGTGAAGATCGTTGGAACCGATTGTGACGCGATCGACCGCGCCGAGAACCGCGATCTGTTTGAAAAGGTGCTTGAGGAACTGAATATTCCTCAGCCCGAGGGGCAGGCGGTCACCAAGATCGAGGACGGCGTTGCCGCTGCGGCAAGGATCGGCTATCCCGTTCTGGTGCGTCCCAGCTTCGTGCTTGGCGGACGCGCGATGCAGATCGTGGCAAACGAGCAGCAGCTGCGCCACTATCTCAAGACTGCCGTTGAGATCGACGAGGACAAGCCTGTTCTTGTTGACAAATATATCATTGGTAAAGAGGTCGAGGTCGATGCCATCTGCGACGGACGCGACGTGTTCGTCCCCGGCATCATGGAGCTGGTAGAGCGCACGGGTATCCACTCGGGTGACTCGATCAGTGTTTATCCCACATTCAGTATTTCCGACAAGGTCAAGGGAACGATCCTCGGCTATGCGAAAAAGCTGGGTCTTGGTATCGGCATCAAGGGTCTGTTCAACATTCAGTTTATCGTCGATCAGGACGAAAAGGTCTTTATTATCGAGGTCAACCCGCGTTCCTCGCGTACCGTTCCATTCCTTTCCAAGGCAACGGGCTATAGCCTTGCCGACATTGCCACCGAGGTC
>JAZRIE010000234.1:0-6806 GCA_045645105.1 Eubacteriales bacterium
TTGGTGGAGCATAGGGGATTCGAACCCCTGACCCCAACACTGCCAGTGTTGTGCGCTCCCAGCTGCGCTAATGCCCCGATTTTGAAGTGGTTTTATTATACCATATCCTTGGTCTGTTGTCAATACTTTTTTCTTTTATACCTCATTTTTCATCAAAATATAGAAAAAGAATTATTCTAATTCAAGATAAAAAGGATGATTTTAGGGTCTGGTTTACCATTTTGAGGTCAAAAAGCATAAGAAATCTCCTTTTTTGACAAAAAAGGCATCTTTTTTTCAAAAATTATGAAAGATTTTTTCAAAAAGACCTTTATTTTTTATTGCTTTTATTGTATAATAGTGTTTAGATTATAATTGTTGACGCGAGCGAAAGGAGCTTTAGTGACCGCTATGAAACAAAAATATACCATTACCGTTGCCGATATGGAACTGAATATTATCAGCGATGCGTCCCCCGATGAGGTCGAGAACATCGTTGGAATTCTTGACCGCCGCATGAGAGAGATCAATCTCAGAAGCCCTCGTTGTACAAAGAATGAGGCGGCGATCCTCTGTGCGTTGGCATACTGCTCTGAGCGCATTGCCATGCAGGAGGCGTTCAAAAAGGTGGAAAAGGATGCTTTCCGTTTTGCCGGAGAGAACGAAAAGCTGAAGCGTTCGATCGAGAGTATGCAGGAGGAGCTGGATACCCTGCGCAAGGATGCGGCTGTCATGCGTTCGATCCTTGACCGTGCGTCGATCTCGGCAAGTGCGCCTGCTCCCCAGCCCGAAAAAACCAAATACATCCCGAAGAACAACGCCAAGGTCGAGGAGGAAGCCGTTCAGTTGTCTGCCTTTGACAAGCCGACAGCACAGCCCGTGGCTCCCGTGCCGTCGGTCGAGGCTGACGCCGCCCCTGCCGATTCTGTCGCGTCTGCGACCGTCCCCGCGGAGGAGAATTCGACCGTGAAAAAGGCGCAAAAGCCTGCCAACAAGAACCGCGTGGGCAATATGTTCGACCTTTTGACCTTTAGCGACGTTTGACCCATGAATAAATTACCCGAGCTTCTTTGCCCTGCGGGATCACCCGAGGCACTTGACGCGGCGATCGAAGGAGGGGCTGATGCCGTCTATCTGGGCGGCTCTGCCTTCAATGCAAGAATGAATGCTCAGAATTTCGGCGGAGACGCATTGCGCTCCGCCGTTTTGCGCGCGCATGCCTTTGGTGTAAAGGTCTATCTGACCTTGAACACGCTTGTAACCGACCGCGAGCTTCCCGCGTTTGTGGATGCGGCAAGGGATGCCTTGCGTGTGGGGGTAGATGCGCTGATCATTGCCGATCTTGGCGGTGCCGCCGCGATCCGACGTGCGATCCCGAGTGCCGAGCTGCATGCAAGCACGCAAATGTCGGCACACAACGCCGAAGCGGGGAAGCTTTTGAGAGAGCTTGGCTACACGCGTATGGTGATCGCGCGCGAGACCTCTGCTGAGGACATGAAAACGGTCGTGCGCAATTCTCCCATTGAGGTGGAAGTCTTTATTCACGGCGCGCTTTGCGTCAGCCATTCGGGGCAATGTCTGTTCTCGTCGATCGTAGGCGGACGGAGCGGCAACCGCGGCGAGTGCGCCCAGCCCTGTCGCTTACCCTATGCCTGCCCGAAGAACAAAAACGCCTACCCGCTCTCGCTTAAGGATCTTTCGCTTGCCGAGCAGCTTCCGTTCCTGATCGACGCGGGGGTGTCGTCCTTGAAGATCGAGGGACGTATGAAATCCCCCGAATACGTTCGCGACACGGCGCGCATCTGGCGTAGGCTTTTGGATGAACGACGCGGCGCAACACCTGCCGAGATGCGCTCTCTTTCCGAGACCTTTTCGCGCGGTGGCTTTACCGACGGCTATTTTACGGGACGTATCGACCAAACCATGCTTGGCGTTCGATCGGATGCCGACAAGTCCAACAGCCGTGCGCTGGAGCCGTTTGCGGGCTTGACGAAAAAGCGTTCCCTGGCGGTGAGTGCAAGCATTCTCACAGAAAAGCCCTGCGTGCTCTCACTGTCCGACGGAACACGGCGCGTGACCGTCACGGGCGATGTCCCTATGACTGCGATCAACGCGCCGCTCTCGCGCGAGACGGTCGGGAGAAATCTGTCCAAGCTTGGTGGAACGGTCTATGAGATCGGTGACTTTTCGTTAGAGCTTGACGAGGGGTTGATGCTTCCAATTTCCAAGCTGAATGATCTGCGACGCCGTGCCATTCAAGCTTTGGAGGCGGAATACGTTCCGTCAAGTATCAAAGAAAACGCATACGTGCCGCAAAATCCTACAAAAACGCGTCGAAATACGCGCAGTGCAAGCTTTCGGACGCATGAGCAGATCACGCCGCTTGCAAGATCGTATTTTGACCGCATCTATCTGCCGCTTGCCGATTACGAGGGTGTGGCTGGCGGTGTGGTGATGCCGCCCGTGATCTTTGATCACGATACCGATCAAGTGACGCGTATGCTGTCCAATGCCCTTCAAAAGGGCGCAAAATACGCGCTGGTGGGCAATTTGGGGCATCTTGAACTCGTTCGGCGCATGGGATTGATCCCTGTGGGGGATTACCGTCTCAACGCGACGAACCGAGAGACGCTTGCAGCCCTTGAAGACCTGGGGCTTGACGAGGTGATCCTCTCGCCCGAGCTGACGTTGCCGCAAATTCGCGATATCGGCGGTGGCTCATCGGTCATTGTTTACGGTCGGTTGCCGCTGATGACCTTGGAAAAATGCGCGATCCGTGAGATCGCCGATTGCCGTCAATGCGCCACGAACCGTGTGACACTACGCGACCGACGCGGAGTGGAATTCCCGATCCTGCGCGAGTGGGAGCATCGGAACGTGATCTATAACAGTCTGCCCACCTGCATGTCGGATCGTGAGGAGTCGCTTTCCCGTGCGGGCGTTACGGCAAGACATTTTCTGTTTACGGTAGAGTCGCCTGACGAGGTAGACGAGATCATCCGCGCGCATCAGCAAGGAACGTCCATCGCTGGACAAGTGCGGCGGATATAGAGTATTTTTTAAAATTTCGAAAAAATCCCCTTGCGTGAGGTATTGCTTGTGACGCTGCGTGATGGTGTATAATAGGGGGGAGGAGGTGAAGTGCTATGCCAAATTTGAACGAGCGTTCAAATTTATACACGACCGGAGAAATTGCAAAGCTCTGCGGCGTATCGGTAAGAACCGTTCAATATTACGATGACAGAGGTATTCTTATCCCCAGCGAATTGAGCGAGGGCGGTCGTCGTCTCTACACAGAGGGCGATCTGAAGCGAATGCACATTATCTGTTTTCTGCGTGAAGCCGGACTGCCGATCAACAGTATTTCCGCATTGCTTGCGGATGAAAAGCCCGAAGGTATTATTTCGATTTTGATTGAACAGCAGGAGCAGGTTCTTCGTGAGGAGCTATCCCAATGTCAATCCAAGCTGGAGCTGATCGAGGGAATTCGGCGTGAGCTGAAGGAGATTGAAAATTTTTCGGTTGAATCCATAGGCGACATAGCACACATGATGAAACAAAAAAATAAGCTCTCGAAAATGCGCTGGACAATGGCACTGACGGGTATTCCCGTGACCGTACTGCAATGGACGTCGATCGTTCTGTGGATCACAAACGGTCTTTGGTGGTTGTTTGCGATATGGGCTTGCGTGGCGATTCCGTGGGGGATCTGCATATCCAAATATTATTTTGATCACGTTGCCTATATCTGCCCCGAATGTCACGAGGTGTTCAAACCGAAATTAAAAGAAGCGTTTTGGGCATATCATACGCCGAAAATGCGCCGCTTGACCTGCCCGAGGTGCGGTCGTAAAGGACTTTGCGTTGAGGTGTATGCGGAAAAGGAGGATAAAAACAATGGATAAGATTATGGAATTTCTTCCGTTTCTGATCCCGCTCGTCATTGCCGAGTTTGCTCTTTTTGGGTACACGCTGTATCATATTCTGACACACAAGACCTACAAAAGAGGAAATCGCGCCACGTGGCTGGTGATCACGATCGTATTGATGAATTATATCGGACCGATCCTTTACTTCCTGCTTGGAAAAGAGGACGCATAAGATGGATATTTTGAGGATCGACAATCTCAAAAAGCGTTTTGGCGATAAGCAGGTGCTTTGCGGGGTGAGTCTTTCGGTTCCCGAGCATAGCGTGTTCGGCTTCGTTGGCAAAAACGGAGCGGGGAAGACCACGGCAATGAAAGCCGTTCTGGGGCTTTTGCGGTGCGACGGCGGAGAGATCCTTGTGGCGGGCGAGCGCGTGACCTACGGGCAAACGTCCACCAATCGACATATCGGATATCTGCCTGACGTGCCCGAGTTTTACCCCTTTATGACGGCACCCGAGTATCTGTACCTTTGCGGCGACAGCATGGGCATGAAGCGCGCGGAGATCGCAGCGCGGAGCGAGGAGCTGCTCACGCTCGTCGGACTTGGTGGGGAAAAGCACCGCATCAAGGGCTTTTCCCGCGGCATGAAGCAGAGGCTGGGTATTGCGTCGGCACTTTTGTCGCGTCCCAAGCTTTTGATCTGCGACGAGCCGACCTCAGCCCTCGATCCGATCGGCAGAAAGGAGATCCTTGATATTCTTTCGTCGGTCAGGGATCGGACGACCGTGCTTTTTTCCACGCATATTTTGTCGGACGTGGAGCGTATTTGCACCGATGCCGCGCTCCTGAACGATGGCGTGATCGCCATGCAGGGAACTGTGGCAGAACTGAAAAGCCGACACGGTACCAACGCGTTTTCACTCGAAACGACCGACGAGGACGTGATAGAACGCCTGCTTGAGGCGTTTCCGTCTGCCCGTCGCACGGGAAAATATACGCTTTCGGTCGTGGGAGACGACAACGTCCTCTACTCGTTGCTGGCGTTCGTCGCGGAGCATCGGATCCCGATCGCGCACCTTGAGAGAGACGAGCCGACGCTCGAGTCGCTGTTTGTGGAGGTGGTATCGAAATGAGATCCTTCATTGCATTTTTGAAAAAAGAGTGGATGGAAAGCGTGCGGGGCGGAAAGGTGGCGTTGTTGGGGCTTCTGTTCATCTTGTTTGGCGTCATGAACCCCGCCATCGCAAAGCTGACGCCGTGGCTGTTGGAGACACTTTCCGAGTCGCTTGCCGAGAGCGGCATGACCGTGACCGCCGTCACCGTGGACGCGCTGACCTCTTGGACGCAATTCTTTAAGAATATTCCGATGGCGTTGATCGTATTCGTTTTGGTATACGGCAACGTATTCACAAGGGAATACGAGTCGGGAACGCTGATCCTGCTGCTCACCAAGGGCGTTGCCCGTTATCAGGTGGTGCTTGCTAAATGGACGGTCATGCTCGCGGCTTGGACGGCGGGCTATTGGATCTGCTATGCCGTCACCTACGGCTACAACGCGTATTTTTGGGACAACTCGATTGCAACGGGGCTTGTCCCCGCGGCACTTCATTGGTGGTTGTTCGGCGTGCTTGCGGTCTGTCTGACCGTGATTTTCTCAACGCTCGCCAATCATTTCACGGGTGTGCTGCTCGGCGTGGGCGGTAGTATTCTCGCCTGCTACCTTGCGGGATTTCTGCCAAAGGTGAAGGCATATATGCCGACGTCGCTCATGAATAGCAATGCGCTTATGGTTGGACTTGAGACGGCAGAGGACTATATCGGTGCGGTGGTTGTGACCGTGAGCCTCTGTGTTCTGTGCTTGGCGGCAAGTATTCCGATTATGAATAAGAAACAATTGTAAAAAAGAGAGCGTAAGACGAAAAGAGGGGGGATCATGGTGATCTCCCCTCAAAATTCTTGAAAAATTCAGTGATGGTGATGATGGTGATGGTGATGGTGGTGATGATGCGTCGAGGAAGAAGCAGGCTCCACGTGGCAATGCGCTTCATGACAGTGCTCCCCCGAGCCTTCCAACTCAAGCGTCGTATGCCCGATGCCGTGTTCCCTTAATTCCTCACGGATCTTCTCCTTGATCTCGTGCGGCTCCGCGTCTGTCACGATATGCATCGTGGCATATCCCGTCTGCCCGTCCATACTCCAAACGTGGATATGGTGGACGTCAAGCACTCCCTCGATCGCGCAAATATGCTCCTGAAGCTCGTGGACGTCTACACCGTGCGGTGCTTTTTCAAGGAACAGATCAAGCGCTTCCTTGAGGGTCCCGATCGCGTTTATGAGAATAAAGAGTGCCACGCCAATAGACATGAGTGGGTCAATGATATAAAAATCGGTAAATCTCATAACGACGGCACCGATGAGAACCACGACCCAACCAAGCACGTCCTCAAGCATGTGAAGATTGACGGCTTTTTGATTGAGCGAGCCACCCTCGCGCGTGAAAAACGCCGCCAAGAAGTTGACGCAGACACCAACGAGAGCAAAAGCGATCATTCCGTCGTAGTTGATCTCGGAGGGGGTTATAAGGCGCAGTACGGCGTTGTAGATCACCATGACAGAACCGAACAGGAGAATGAGCGTGGTTATGACACTGCCGATGGCCGAATATCTTGCATAGCCGTAGGTGTATTTTTCGTCTGGCTGCTTTTGGCTTTTCTTTTCGAGGAAAAAGGAAGCGCCGATGCTTGCCGCGTCGCCGATGTCGTGTATGGCGTCGGAAAGAATTGCCACGCTTCCCGTAAAAATACCGCCAAAGAATTCAAAGATCGAGAAAGACAGATTTAAAATAAAAGCCAATAGAATATTTTTTTCGGTTTTCATGGAGTCTCCTATCGGGTGTTATGATATATAATATCTGTGTTAGCGACTTTTATTATATCAAAAAACGGCTTGGATGTCAAT
>JAZRIE010000235.1:0-7190 GCA_045645105.1 Eubacteriales bacterium
TGGGCGGAAATCGGAACAGATACACGAGCAGTCCCACAATGGCGACCGACGATGCGACCATAAATACCCAACGGTGATCGCTCAGCATACCAAATGCCGCGCCCTCGTTTTTGGCAAAGGTGAGGTGCAGGACGTCCTGCCAGATGGGGAAGGACGCGTGTCCCTGCAAAAACTCGACTGCCAGCCATTTGGTCAACTGATCCAAGGCGACCGAGCCGAGAATAATTGCAATCAGTAGAAGCATAAGATACCTTTCTGTGATTGTTGTATTTGAGACGGTAAGATAGCAGATAAACTAACTTTGTGGAGCGGGCAGGGTTGGTGGTCCCTGACCGCTTTGCGGGAGCATATGTTTGAAAATACGCGCAAAAGCGAAAAATTCTGCCAATAACCCCTTGTGCGAAAGTTTTGAAGGGGTTTGGGGAAACTTTTTCAAAAGTTTCCCCAAGAAAAACAAATTATCCTAAAATGCTCTTGCAGCGAGCGCAGAGGAAGCCACCGTCGGCATCATGCTCGCCCTCGGTGGAAAAGCTCCAGCAACGGTCGCACTTGCAGCCGTCGGCAGGCTCAACCAGAACTCCCACGCCCGAAGCCCCCTCGGTATGCGCGTTTGCGGGAGCGGCGTCCTCGGAAAGGGTCACGCCCGAAACAATAAATACCGTGTTAAGCTCCGTGCCAAAGCCACGCAGGAGTGTCAGCAGCTCGGCGTCGGTCGTGTAAAGCGTTACCTTGGCTTCGAGAGATTTACCAACCAGCTTCTCAGCACGTGCCAATTCGAGTGCCTTCATGACGTCGTCGCGCATTTCAAACAGACGGTTCCACTTGCCCGTAACCTCGGAGAAGCAAAGTGCCTCGTCGTAAGAGGGCATCTCGTTGAGGAAGACACTTTCCGTGTTGTCACCCTCGACGTGGGGGATCGCCTGCCACATCTCCTCGGCGGTAAAGGCGAGGATGGGAGCAAGCAGACGGACCATACCCGAAAGCACGAAATACATGGCAGTCTGCGCACTACGGCGAGCCTTGCTATCTGCCTTTTCGGTGTAAACGCGGTCCTTGGTAATATCGATATAGAGCTTGGAAAGCTCGGTGGTGCAAAAGTTTCCGATGCTATGCGCAATGGGGTGGAACTCAAAGACCTCGTAGGACTTGCGAACCTCGTGCGTCAGATCGTTCATTGCCGAGATGATCCAACGGTCGATCTCGTAAAGCTCGGAGAAGGGAAGCGCATCGGTGTTGGGATCAAAGTCGGAGAGGTCGGCGATCAGAATACGAACCGTGTTACGGATTTTGCGGTAAGCGTCGGACAACTGCTTGAAGATCAGGTCGGATGCGCGAACGTCCACGCGATAGTCGGCAGACGCTACCCAAAGACGAACCAGATCGGCACCGTACTTTTTGATCATGTCCAGAGGATCAACGCCGTTGCCAAGAGACTTATGCATGGCTTTTCCCTCGCCGTCCACGACCCAACCGTGTGTCAAAACCGTCTTAAAGGGAGCTTGCGCCTCACCGCGCGCGCCAACGGCGGTCAGGAGCGAGGATTGGAACCAGCCGCGGTATTGGTCAGCACCCTCAAGGTAGAGGTCTGCGGGCCAATGCGCTTGGGGGTTGTCACCGATCACAGAGAAATGCGTTGAGCCAGAGTCGAACCAACCGTCAAGCGTGTCGGTTTCCTGCACAAAGTGCTTGCCGCCGCAGTGCGGGCAAACAAAGCCCTCGGGAAGCAGCTCCTCGGCACTCTTTTCGTACCAGACGTTCGAGCCGTACTCGGAGAACAGCTCGGAAACGCGGGCGATGGTCTCGTCGTTGCAGATCGGCTTTTTGCAGTCCTCGCAGTAGAAGACGGGAATGGGAAGACCCCAATGACGCTGACGCGAGATACACCAATCGGCACGCTCGCGCACCATCTGCTTGATGCGGTCGCCGCCCCACTCGGGAAGCCATTCGACCTTATCGCAGGCGGCTGCCGCATCGTCCTTAAAGGCGTCGACCGAGCAGAACCACTGCGGCGTTGCGCGGAAGATGATGGGATGCTTACATCTCCAGCAGTGAGGATACTCATGCTCAAATTCCTTGGAAGCAAAGAGCGCGCCGCTTTCCTTCATGTCGGCAAGGATCGCGTCGTTGGACTCGTCGTAGCGAAGACCTGCGAATTTGCCTGCTTCTGCGGTCTGGTATCCGCGGTCGTCCACGGGAACGAGGGAGGGAAGACCGTAGCGGCGGCAGGTCATGTTATCGTCAGCACCAAAGCCGCCTGCGGTGTGAACGCAGCCCGTACCGCTATCCATCGTGACGTAGTCGGCGACTGCCAGAAGACTATCGCGATCAAGGAAGGGATGCTGTGCCGTCATATATTCAAAGAATTTACCGTCGTAGGTGGCAATGACCTCATACTGCTCAATGTTGGCTTCCGCCATGGTCGCCGCAACGAGAGCCTCGGCAACGATGTAGCACTCGCCGTTGTCAGCCTTTACGATCGCGTAGCTTTCGTTCGGGTTGAGGGCAATGGCTTGGTTACCGGGGAGTGTCCAGGTCGTGGTCGTCCAAATAACAAAGTAGGTGCTTGCAAGGTCGCAGACGCCTGCGAGCTTGCCTTGGTCGTCCTTGACGCGGAATTTCACGTAAATAGAGGTACATTTATCGGTCTTGTACTCGATCTCTGCCTCGGCAAGTGCCGTCTCGTCGTTGGGGCACCAATAAACGGGCTTGAGACCCTTGTAGATATAGCCGCGCTTGTACATCTCGCCAAAGACCTTGATCTCGCGACCCTCAAACTCCTTGTTCATGGTCAGATAAGGGCGATCCCAATCGGCGGTCAGACCCAGACGAATGAATTGGCCTTTTTGCAGATCCACAAATCTCTGCGCAAAGTCGCGGCAGGCGTTGCGGAACTCGGGGATCGACATCTTTTTGCGGTCGAGCTTGTTCTGCTTGATGATCGCGGACTCGATCGGCATACCGTGGTTGTCCCAACCGGGAGTGAAGGGGACGCGGTAACCCGACATCACGCGCGACTTGTTGATAAAGTCCTTCAGGATCTTGTTGAGCGCATGCCCCATGTGAATGTTGCCGTTGGAGAAGGGAGGGCCATCGTGCAACACGTAGAGAGGCTTGTCCTTGGCGTTCTCCTGCATTTTGTTGTAGAGATCGATCGACTCCCAATATTTCAGCATATCGGGCTCTCTTTGCGGCAGATTTGCGCGCATGGGAAATTCGGTGGTGGGAAGGTTCAGGGTGCTTGTGTAATCCTTTGCCATGTTCTTACTCCTCTTTTCTATGATATCGAGATACGGGTCTGTGTGGCGTTAGAAAACAAAAAACGCCCCACAGCCAAAGCTATGAGACGGAAAACAGATCCGCGGTACCACTCATATTCGCCGAAGGATCGGCGCACTTATCGGCGGCAGGAACCGCCCGTGCTTTAACGCAGCCATACGGACACCCCTACAGGCAGATGCTTTGGGAGTGCCAACTCGGAAGGGATTCTTACAAGAAAAAGTACACGCCGCACGCTCTCATCCAACACGCGCTCTCTGTAGACTTTCCTTTTTCAAAGGTCTTCGTCACCGTTGTTACCACTATATTATAGCACTCTTTTTGGGGTTTGTCAATCGTTTTCACAAAAAAGCAGGTCGATATTTTGAAAAAACGAAAAATCCGCCTCTCAAAGCAGACCTTACGATCGCGTCTTGCGGAAGACGTTGCCTCAGGAGCAATTTTGCGGAGGAATGGACGACCTTGTTGATATTCAACGATTTCTCTGTGCGAAATGTTCAAATTTTGTTGCCGTAATTACTCTTTTTGTGACATTGTTAAAAAATTATCATTTTCTTTGGCAAAGCGGTTGACTTTCCGAAAAAGAAGTGATATAATATATAGTATAATCGGGAAGTATGTCTTCCTTTGTCGTTTGTCGGCAAAAAAACGGGGGACACCGACGGAAAAAAGTTCATTAAAGAGTTCAAAAAAAGGAGACGACCATGAACAAAATCACCATTATCGGAACCGGAAGCGTAGGTTCCACCATTGCGTACACCCTGACTGTAACGGGGCTCGCCTCAGAGATCGTGATGATTGACATCAACGGAGAAAAGGCAAAGGGCGAGGCACTTGACATTCGTCAGGGAACTCCGTTTGCACATTCCTGCTCCTTGTATGCGGGAAGCTATGCTGATGCAGTTGGATCCAACATCGTGATCATTACGTCGGGACTTCCTCGTAAGGCAGGACAGTCGCGTCTGGATCTTGCGCAGACCAACGTCAACGTTATCAAAAACATTTGCCCCGAGATCACCAAGTACGCGCCCAAGGCAACCTACGTGATCGTCAGCAATCCCGTTGACGTTCTTACATATGCGTTCTGCAAGTATTCGGGACTTCCCGAGGCACAGATCATCGGATCGGGTACGATCCTCGATACCGCACGTCTGCGTTCAAGATTGTCCGAGTATTATTCGATCAACCAGCAGAACGTACACGCATACGTTTTGGGTGAGCACGGTGATTCCTGCTTCGTACCGTGGTCGGTTGCTAATATTTCCAACATTTCCATTGATGATTATGGAAAGGCAGTTTTGCAGAAGGACGTAGAGTTCCCGAACCTTGACCGCGCAGAGGTTGAGGAGTACGTCAGAAAGTCTGGTGCGCGTATTATCAGCCGTAAGGGCGCAACCTTCTACGCCGTATCTATTTCGGTCTGCCACATCTGCAAGTGCCTGTTGAGCGGCATCGATACCACCATGACGGTTTCCACCATGCTCCACGGCGAGTACGGTATTAACGACGTTTGCCTGAGCCTTCTCAACGTGGTCGGTAACGGTGGTGCCAAGAGCAAGGTGCTTCTTCCCTTGAACGACGTCGAGCTTTCCGCACTTCACAATAGTGCGAATACGCTGAAGAATATTATCAATCAGATCCAGCTGTGATTTGGAAAGGATATAGTGAGAATGGAATACCGTATTGAACATGATTCAATGGGCGAGGTCAAGGTGCCTGCCGACCGTTTGTGGGCGGCACAGACGCAAAGAAGCCACGAGAATTTTGAAATTGGAGTGAATATCGAAACCATGCCGATGGAAATCGTTCATGCGTTCGGTATTTTGAAAAAGGCCGCCGCGTTGACCAACGCGGCACTGCGCCCCGAGAAGATGACCGAGGAGAAGGTTGCCGCTATCACCGCCGCGTGCGACGAGGTGATCGCAGGGAAGCTCAACGATCATTTTCCGCTTGTCGTATGGCAGACGGGATCGGGTACACAGTCGAACATGAACGTCAACGAGGTGGTTGCAAACCGCGGCAATCAGATCGCGGGCAAGAAGCTGCTCCACCCCAACGACGACATCAATATGAGCCAGTCCTCGAACGATACCTTCCCGACGGCTATGCACATCGCCGCCGTGACGCTGATCGAGGATAAGCTGATCCCCGCCGCAGAGACGTTGATCGCGACCTTCCGCCGTCTGGAGGAGGAGAACGAGGGGATCGTCAAGAGCGGACGCACGCACCTTCAGGACGCAACTCCGATCAAGTTCAGTCAGGAGATCAGCGGCTGGCGCTCGAGCCTTGAGCGCGACGTCGAGCTGCTTCGCATGGCTGTGAAGCCCCTGTACGAGCTGGCTCTCGGCGGCACCGCCGTGGGTACGGGACTCAACACCCCCAAGGGATTTGCCGAGAAGGTCGCATCGGTTGCGGCTGAATTGACGGGCAAGCCTTTTGTGACCGCCGCAAATAAATTCCACGCCCTGACCTCGAAGGATGAGCTGGTGTTTGCGCATGGCGCGATCAAGGCAATGGCTTGCGACATGATGAAGATCGCCAACGACGTCCGTTGGCTGGCAAGCGGTCCGCGCGACGGCTTGGGAGAGATCTACATTCCCGAAAACGAGCCCGGCTCGTCGATCATGCCCGGAAAGGTCAACCCCACGCAGTGTGAGGCTGTGACCATGGTTGCCGTGCAGGTCATGGGTAATGACGTCGCTGTCGGCATTGCGGCATCACAGGGTAACTTCGAGCTGAACGTCTTTATGCCCGTATGTATGTACAACTTTATTCAGTCGGGAAGACTGCTTGCCGAGGCAATTCTTTCCTTTAATAAGAACTGCGCCGTTGGCATCAAGGCAAACCGCGAGAAGATGCACCACAACCTGCACAATTCTCTGATGCTGGTCACGGCACTCAATCCCTACATCGGATACGAAAATGCCGCAAAGACCGCGAAAAAGGCGTTCAAGGATAATATCTCGCTCAAGGAGGCATGTGTTGAACTCGGATTTTTGACTGCCGAGAAATTTGACGAGGTATTCCATCCCGAGCAAATGGTATAAGGAGGCACCCAAATGAAGGTTAGTTATTTCCCCGGTTGTACGCTCAAAACCAAGGCAAAGAAGCTTGACGAATATGCTTACAAGTGTGCAGAGGCATTGGGCGTTACGCTGGAAGAAATTGAAAATTGGCAATGCTGCGGCGGCGTGTTCACCACCGCGCGCGACGAGGTTGCAACCAAGCTTTCCTCGGTTCGTGCGCTCAAGGCAGCAGGCGAGAAGGGGCAGCCCCTTGTCTCGGTCTGCTCGGCTTGCCATAACGTGATCAAGCAGACCAACCACGCCGTGAAGACCGACGCAGAGTTTGCGTCGCGCGTGAATAACTATATGGCGGCGGAGGGCGGCTACGACGGATCTACCGAGGTCTACCACTATCTGGAGATGCTTCGCGATCTCGTCGGCTTTGATAAGATTAAGGAAAAGGTCGTCAATTCCCTGAACGGGGAGAAGATCGCCGCGTATTACGGCTGTCTGCTTCTGCGTCCCTCTAAGGTCATGCAGATGGACGATCCCGAAAACCCGCAGATCATCGAGGATCTGATCCGCGCACTTGGAGGCACCCCCGTGATCTACCCGATGCGCAACGAGTGCTGCGGCGGCTACGTCACGATGGAAAGTCCTGCTCTTGCAAAGAAAAAGAGCGAGGCTGTGTCCGAGAACGCAAGCGCGCACGGTGCCGTTCGTATGGTGACGGCGTGCCCCTTGTGTAAGTACAATCTTGAAAAGAACGGAGCCTCGGTGCCGGTGGTCTATTTCACCGAGCTGTTGGCAGAGGCTCTGGGAGTCAAGGAGGCGAGTAAATGAGCCATTCGAGCAAGAATCTGCAAAAGGAGCTGATCCGCATCAGCGGTGTCAACCCTTTAAAATGTA
>JAZRIE010000236.1:0-5408 GCA_045645105.1 Eubacteriales bacterium
CGTATTCGTTCTCCGACATTGCCGCAAACGCCGCCTTCACGTCTCCCACGCGGTGTACGCGGTCGGCACAATGGCAGATCGTCTCACGTACCGATGCGCGGATGCGGTGTGTTTCGTCCAACGCGTTCATCCATTCGGGCATGCGAACCGTGATCTCGCTGACGGGAAATTCCTCCAGCACAAGTCCCAAAATGTGTCGAATGTCCTCGGCATCCAGCTCCAGACAGCTGACAAGTGCAACGGGAACGCCGTACTGTTCCTCCAATTGGTAGGCAAGCGCGCGTGCCGACTCGGACGCGGGTGTGGCGGAATTGAGAATGATGGCAAAGGGCTTACCCAGCTCGCGCAGCTCCCGCACGATCCGCTCCTCGGCTTCCACGTAGCTCTCACGCGCGATCTCACCGATCGTTCCGTCGGTGGTCACGAGCATGCCAATGGTGGAATGCTCGGTAATGACCTTGTGCGTTCCCATTTCAGCCGCTTCCACAAACGGCATGGGCTCCTCGCGCCACGGGGTGCGCACCATGCGCGCCTGTCCGTTTTCAACCGCTCCCATTGCCTCGGGGATCAGGTATCCCACACAGTCGATCATCCGCACGCGCATCTGTGCGTTGTCGTCGAGAACGATCGGGACGGCGTCCTCGGGAATAAACTTCGGCTCGGTGGTCATGACCGTCCTACCCGCCGCAGACTGCGGAAGCTCGTCACGCGCGCGCTCCTTGGAATACCCCTCGCCGATATTCGGCAGAACCACCGACTCCATAAATCGTTTGATAAAGGTAGACTTGCCACTTCGCACGGGACCGACCACGCCAACGTAAATGTCCCCGCCTGTCCGCTCGGCTATGTCCTTATAAATTGAATGCTCAGGCATCTTAAAACCTCCCATATTACCGTGTTGGTAAAATATATGGGAGGTTTTCTTTTTTTAGAACTCAAGCTTTTTGTTTTTTAAAATACCCCTGCGGATGCGAGCAGGTGGGACAGACCTTGGGCGGCTCCTTCCCTTCTACCACGTATCCGCAATTGATGCAGATCCACTTGACCGACGTTTGCGACGAGAAGACCTCACCGTTTCGCAGCTCGGTCAAAGCCTTTCGGTAGTTCTCCTCGTGCTGCTTTTCGATCGACGCCACGCGCGCGAACAGATCGGCGATCGCGTCAAAGCCCTCGGCACGCGCCGTCTTTTCAAACTCGGCGTACATGGTCTCCCACTCGAATTTTTCACCAGACGCCGCGGCATCGAGGTTCTTTTCGGTTCCCGACCAACCGCCAAGGTAACGGAACCAGATCTCGGCGTGCTCCATTTCGTTTGCCGCCGTGTCACGGAAGACCTCGGAGATCGCTACGTATCCGTCGTCCTTCGCCTT
The DNA here is from genome assembly GCA_045645105.1 of Eubacteriales bacterium. Lineage (GTDB taxonomy): Bacteria > Bacillota > Clostridia > Oscillospirales > CAG-272 > UMGS1865. Next base: position 1,371 of record JAZRIE010000236.1, read on the forward strand.
CTTTTCAAACCACTTGTATCGCAGATATGCCTGCGACTCGCCGCTGAGTGCCGTATGCAAATTCTTTTCGGTCTCGGTACCCACGATGTTCTCGGCAAACACGCCCTGCTTGATATAGCCTGCCATTCTTTTTCCTCCAAAGGTAAGATCGGGGAGACCCCGTCATTGCGAGTATCTCCCCGATCCTTTCTTTTTTATTCAGTCCATGTTTTTTTTGTTTGCAATTCCTTCCAATCCGACTGCAGAATGGCGCAAACGCCGATATTCAGATAGCTTCCCTTGATCAGCATTGCCTCGCGACGAATGCCCTCAAATTGCATTCCCACCTTTTCCATAACGCGACGGGAGCGGTCATTGCCCTCGATGAAGCGCGCCTCAATACGGTGCAGATGAAGCTCATCAAAGCCAAAGCGTAAGACACGGCGAAGTGCCTCTGTGGCAATTCCCTTGCCCCAATATTCGGGATTGAGAACATACCCTACCTCGGCGCTGTCCGACGCGCAATTGAAGGAGGTAAAGCCGCAGGTTCCCACCATTTTGCAATCAGGCTCGTAGATGACCGCCCAATCGTAAAACATGCCTGCGGAATAGCGGTTGCCAAGATATTGGAGATACTCGCGCGTAAAGTCGCGGTCGGGGTGTGGATACCACGTCAGGTATTTGGTCACGTCCTGACGGCTTGCGTATTCGTACATATCAAAGGTGTCAGCCACAGCCATGCGGCGCAGGGTCAGGCGCGGCGTTGTCAGCTCGGGCAGGTGGGAGAATACGCGGTAGATCTTCTCTTTCTTCATGTTTTTTCGTCGTCCTTTTCGTAGTCACTTAATATTATAATGAAAATGAGGAAAAAAAGCAACACTTTTTGAAAAAAATTGAAAAGTATTTTCTTTTTGGTCTTTCTTTTTTGACGGGGGTGTGTTATAATATATAGAGTATGTAAAGAACTTTCAATATCACCGGCGTTGCCGGTGGGTGAAAAGTTTTGATCAAACTTTTTCAAAAGTTTGATCAAAACTTTTACCCCACTGACGAAATTCGTTTGTTTTATCTGTTTGAAAGGAGACACCGCGATGGACTTTATCACCCCGGAGATCCTCTCGGGCGAGCTGATCCCCGTACTCTTGGGACTCTCGACCGAAGCCAACGAGACCGCTCACCGTATGTACCGCGAGTACGGCGTGGTGTCTCACGTCTTTTGCGATAAGATCACGCTTCCCCGTCGGCTCACGCTCTGCATGAAATACCACGTCATTCGCCATACCACGGGTGAGCAATTGACCGTGCGCGCGCTGATCGATTTTGCCGAGCAGCTTGGAAACGCCGACGTGATCCTGTATCTGATCCCCTGCACCGAAGCCTACGCCAATACGGTTTGGGAAAATCGCGAGCTTCTCGAACGCTATTTCGTCATCGCGGACAAGCCCGAAATGCAACGCGTTTGGTTTGGAAGCGAGAACCCCTTGCAGGCAGGAAAGGAGACAGCCGATGCAACGTAATCACCTTTTGGGCATTCTCGGCGGTCTGGGCCCCATGTCCACCTTCTATTTCTGCGAGCTTTTGACCGAGCATACCGCCGCCACGGCAGATGCCGACCACATCGATATGATCATCTCGAGCCGTGCCACCACGCCCGACCGAACCGCCTATATTCTCGGCAGATCCGAACGCGATCCCCTGCCCGTGATGATCGAGGAAGCGCGTCGGCTCGTCGGTGCGGGTGCTGACCTGATCGTCATTCCCTGCAACACCGCGCACTACTTTTACGAGGGACTCCGCGCGCAGATCAACGTCCCGATGCTCAATATCATTCAAGAAACCGTCCTGCACCTGAGGGCAAACGGTGTGACGACCTTTGGTCTGCTTGCCACAGAGGGAACTGTCCGCTCCGAGGCGTACAAGCGCGTCAGCGAGCCGCTCGGCGTGCGTTGTCTGACGCCCGACGACGAGGGGCAAGCCGTGATCACGTCCTTGATCTACGACGCGATCAAGCAAAACCGCCCCGTGGATCAGGATCGCTTCTTCTCCGTCGTGAACGCACTCCGCGACCGTGGCTGTGAGCGGATCGTGCTGGGCTGTACCGAGCTGTCGCTCCTTCGGCGGCAGGGGCTTGACGACGATCTGTTCGTCGATTCGCTCGAGGTATTGGCATACCGGACCATTCTTGCATGCGGCAAGATGCCGATCGGCTTTCCGCCGTCGTTTGGGGGAGAGCGGTCATGATGGCAACCGATCTTTTTGGCGGTCTGTTCCCGTCCGACGCGATCCCCTCGCGTAAGATTTTGAGCATTACCGAAAACGCATCGCGTGCCGATGCTGACGCGGTATTCGTTTGTATCAAGGGGGCGCGTGCCGACGGACATCAATTTGCCGCCGATGCCTACGCGCGCGGTTGCCGTGTCTTCGTTGCCGAACAGAGACTGACGCTTCCCGCCGACGCTTCCGTGCTTTACACCGACAACACGCGCCGCACACTGTCGTCGCTTGCCTGCCGACTCTATCGGGATCCGTCGCACGAAATGCGGCTGATCGGCATCACTGGCACGAAGGGCAAGACCACCACGGCGCATCTGATCCGTCATATTCTCACGCGTATGGGCGAGCCATGCGGCTATATCGGTACGAACGGCATCGCCTACGCCGATATTGAGCTTCCCACAAGCAACACCACGCCCGATGCCCTGACCTTACAAAAAACGCTCCGCGCGATGTGCGACAAGGGCATTCATACCGCCGTGATCGAGGTCTCCTCGCAGGCACTCATGCAATACCGCGCCGACGGTACGCGCTTTGAAGCGGTTTTGTTTACCAATCTTTACAGCGACCATATCGGTACGCACGAGCATCCGTCGTTTGCGCATTACCGCGACTGCAAAAGACGTCTGTTTACCGATTTTGGCGCACAGATCGCGATCGGAAACGCCGACGATCCCGCAACGCGCGAAATGCTCCGCAACACCTGCGCCGCGCATACCGTCCACTGCTCCTCGCATGGGGATGCGGAATACCGTGCCGACGCGATCCTGCCCTATCGTACCCCCGAAGCACTTGGCATAACCTTCACCGTCACACACGGTGATACCCGCGTGGATTGCAGGCTTCCTCTTATGGGGCGCATGAACGCCGAAAACGCGATCTTGGCGATTGCCGCGACGGTTGAGACCTTTGGGTATCCCTTGACGTCGGTCGTCGATGCCCTATGTGACGCGCATGTTGCAGGTCGCTCCGAGGTAGTCACACTTGCAAACGGCGCGTGCGCGGTGATCGACTACGCCCACAACGGCGAGAGCCTTTCGCAGCTTTTGACCGCCTTACAGGAATACGACCGCAACCGCCTGATCGTCCTGTTTGGCTCGGTTGGCGAGCGGTCGCAATCAAGACGCGCAGAGCTTGGTATGGCGGCGGCAAAATACGCTGATCTCGCGATCCTGACCTCGGATAATCCTGCGGGAGAGAATCCTCGCGCCATTATCGGAGAGATCGCCAAGGCGTTTGAAGGATCTGCCACGCCTTACATTGCAATCCCCGACCGCGCCGAGGCGATCCGATACGCGACCGACCTTTGCCGCGCGGGAGATATTCTCGTCCTTGCGGGAAAGGGTCACGAAAATTATCAGTTGATCGGAAAAGAAAAGATCCCCTTTTCGGAAAAGGATATTTTGTGCAGCCACGCGGTTGCAAAATAAAATGTAAAGAAACAACCAAAACACAAAATTTCAATATTACGCGTTATTCTACGGCAAAGCAACATTTGCCCATCTCAGCCCCCGTAAAGATGAGGGGCAGAAGCATTCCCATTTTGCCAATACAATTCATGCGATAAAAATTTTGAAGGGGTGTGGGGGCGCGGCGGCTTTGCCGCTGACAACATGGCTTGCCATGTTTACTTTTCTTCAAAAAGTTCCCCAAGAAAAAAACATGATGAGAATTATTACAGGCCGTGCGCGTGGCGTGCGGTTGACGACGCTGTCGGGGGAAAACACCCGACCGACATCGGAGAGAGCGAAGGAAGCGATCTTCTCCACCCTGCAATTTGAGATA
>JAZRIE010000237.1:0-2506 GCA_045645105.1 Eubacteriales bacterium
GAAAAATTCTGATTTGCCTCGGAAATCGAAACAATCTGATTGGTATTCAAATTCATTTGAAAGCCCTCCTTTTTTCAGTATCACTATTATTATACACAAATTTTAGGATATTGTCAACCTAAATCATTAAATTTCTAAAAAACAATGATAAAAAAACAACCCCATTCCGACGGTATGTCGGTTTGTGGTTGCCTTTTTAATCTGTTTTCGGTCACCCGAACAGCGCGTAATCCGTGTCGGTAAAGGTTCTTTGAATAAACGAATTTCTCGGAAGCGTTGCTCTTGATTCCCTTAGATAGATCTTCATCAGCTCGCGGCTCATGTTTGTAATATCGTCTCTGACCACCGCATCCTGTGGTGGAAGCAACGTCACCTCGCTGTTTTCGTGACCGTCCGATCTCGGTGTCCCCGAAATGTATTCGCAGTCGAACACCACGCACCATTGATCGACCATAAACTGCACCGACAGGATCGATCTTGCCCGCACGACGACACCCGTCTCCTCCAGGATCTCGCGCTCGATCGCCTGCGTTGGCAATTCATTTTCCTTAACGTAGCCGCCGGGACATAAAATCTTGTCCTTGGCAAAGCCGTAGGTGTGTCGAACAAACAGCACCTTCCCCTCTATCTCGACCACTCCGCACACCGTAAAAAGCCCGTATCGCATAATCAATGCTCTCCCAATCTCCAAAATCGTTTCGCGATTTTTGTGTTTTATTTATTATACCACGACACGCCAGAAAAAACAAGTGATCCAAACAATTTCAGCGGCTGCCTATTATAAATCCTCAGAAATTAAATACTAGGACAACCCCACGCCGTCGTTTTATCGACTTGGGGTTGTCCTTTTATGGTTCTCTTTTTTACTTGATCGGGAAGCGGACGATCGCGTAAGCGGTATTCTGTGGCAAAACGATCTCGCAAATACCGTCCCTGCCTATGATCTCGGCTTTTTTATCGCCACCAAAGGGCAGGAAGACCTCTGCCTCAAGCGCGGAACGGACCGTGATCCGCTCACCTACGTTGATCGGGACTGCCTTGTTGACAAAATTCACGCGGCTTCTGTGGAAGCGCATCTCATCCAGCCTATGATCGATGTCCACGTCGTAGTCCTCTGCCAGCAAATGCATGACATAGGCATCCTCGGTCTTGTAAACGGTGGTCAGGTATCCCTTTGCCTCCACCAGCTCGATCGGCATTTTTCCGACAAAGCGACCGACAAGCTCCAAAAGCGACGCACGAACCGTCTTGTCACTCATGCGGTGCGGGTTATAATAGATCCCCTCTGCTACAGCCTTCCATTCGTTGGGAACGTCGGGGGCTTCGACGTCGGTCTCGGTCATCCATTCGGGGCTCTTGTGCCAGACACCGTTTGCAATCGTCGAGAAAAATTTCTCGGGCGCGTCGATCTCGGGTCTTGTGGGGAGCACCCATTTGCTCTCGCACTCGGGCAATGCCGACGGACCGCTGACGATCACCACACCGCCATTTGCGACGTAGCGATCGACCGCTTCTCTTTCAGCATCGGTCATGTTGGCAACACTGGAAAGCAGGATCACGGGATAATCGCTTGTATCGGTGGGCAAAGTCAGTACGGTATGCGCGCTGATCCCCGCCGCAAACAGCGTTTTGAGCGTGATCGAATAATCTCTCGAATATCCCTTGATCAGGTTTCCAAAGAAGGTATTATTGCGGGTCTCGTACGAAAAATACACGCCTACCTGCGCGACCTGCTCGCCCGAAAACAGCTCTGGATGCTCCTTCTCAAAGGTATAGGGCGCCTTGACGAGCTCCTCCTCGTTGGGAAGCGTCTTGAGCATATGCTCGGGAAGCCCCAGCCTTGCCTTGAGGGTGGAAAAGCAGCAGTCGGTATCCAGCACCTTGTTGACCGCCCAGATGATATTTGCCGACGGCTCGCTAAAGCCGTAACCCGTTGAAAACGCACGAATGCCGTTTTCTCTTGCTACCGCCTGATGGTGTGAAAACGCTGTCATTCTAAGGGGGATCGGCACATTTGCGGTCACGGGATCGTTTTTGTACGGCGGCGTGTTACCGCTCATTTCCATATGGACGTAATTGCTTCCGCCTGCGATAAACCGACTTGCGTCGGACGCCGCGCCGTTGACGTACGCCGCCGAGCTATCCGAGCCGCAGGTGGTGACGGGAAAGTCCTTGGGAAGATGCGGCATCAGCTTTTCGAAAAATTCCTTACCCGACTCGTAGCGAAGATCGATCCATTCACGCCATGCGGGGTTCTCCCAATTGCCCCAGAAGCCGCCGTCGGCGATCGGGGGCAGATCGATGCCCGTTCTGCGCTTCAGCTCCGCACGGCAATGCGGGCAGGCGCAAGAAATATAATGCATATAATGCACGGGGTCCTCGGCGGCAAGTCCGTCGATGCCGGTATCTGCGATCAGGTTCTTTGCATAATCACAGTATGCCTCGATAAATTCGGGGTTGCGGTAGCAAAAGCCCTCGCCCGCATACTGCGGATAGTACAGCACGC
>JAZRIE010000238.1:0-6613 GCA_045645105.1 Eubacteriales bacterium
TTCCATTTCCTTATCTGTCCTCGCGGAAATAAGGAAGTCCAAGTGCCGCAGGCGGCTGATGCTCTCGCTTCTTACGAATACTTGTCAATACAAGTACCACGATCGTCACAACATAGGGGAGCATCTTAATGATCTCTCGCTGTGTGGGGGTAATATTGGGAATGACAAATGCCACAATATAGCAAGCACCGAACAAGAATGATCCCAAAATACCCACATTAGGCTTCCAAAGGACGAAAATGACAAGCGCAATCGCCAACCATCCAAATGCCTCGATGGTGGAAGCATTCTCCCAGCTTCCTTTTATGTAGTCCATGATATAATAGAAGCCTCCAATGCCGGCAAGCGCGCTTCCCGAAATGATCGCTACGTACTTATACAGAATGACGTTAATTCCTGCCGCATCGGCAGTCGCGGGGCTCTCGCCCACCGCACGCAGGTGCAATCCCACTCGTGTCTTATTCAAAATAATTGCGCAGACGACAGCCGAGGCAATGGAAAGATACACAAAAATTCCATGACCAAACACCACTCGTCCAAAGCCTCCAAGAGCTTCCGCAAACGGGAGCGAGGATGAGATCAGCTTGCCCGCAGGGTCAAAGTATGTGCGGTCTACGAACGACATGATAAAGTTAGTCGCTCCGCCTCCGAAAACGGTAACGGCAAGACCCGTAATATTCTGGTTGCAGCGAAGCGTAACAGTCAAAAGTGCATATACCCCCCCGAGTGCCGCCGCAAACGCCATGGAAAACAACAGCGAGATAAGGACCAGCAGGATCCAAGAGGCATCTGCAGGTGAGGAAAGCCCCCCCATATAAAGTGAAACGCCAAGACAACCTCCCGCCGTCCCGATACACATAATACCGGGAATTCCAAGATTCAGATGTCCCGCCTTTTCGGTAATGATCTCACCGACACATCCATACAAAAGGACCGTGGCAATTGATATTGCCGATACAAAAAAGAGTGTCATTCTTTATTTTCCCCTTTCGTTCCTTCGGTTTTTGAGATCCTTGTGCCTGACCCACGGAATACCACACGGTAGGTGATGAAAAAGCTACACGCGATCACGCAAAAATATACAAGTCCGATAACGATATTGGCAATGCTGTCATTGGTAAAGCCGAAGCCTGCTCTGACCTCCACCATACCTCTTGAAATAAAGATGATGAAGAAGCAGGTTCCGATCATCACAAGCGGATTAAACGCGGCAAGCCATGTCGCCATGATCGCGGTAAAGCCCATATTGTTTGCCGATGCGGTACTGATCGTATGATGGATCCCTCCTGCCAAAAACAAACCTACAAGTCCTGCCAATCCGCCCGAAATGATCATGGTACGAATGATAACACGCTTTACGTCAATTCCGATATACTTTGCGGTATTGGGGCTGTCACCTACTACCGCGATCTCATATCCTTGTTTGGTATATTTCAGGTAAATATACATCAAGATAGCAAGGATGGCGAAAACGAGGACCGTAAGCAGGTACTTGCTTCCGAACAGATCCGGAAAATTACCCCATTTCAACGGCACCAACACGCCCGATCCGCTTTTTACCCAAATGGTAATGAACATGGACACAAGCCCCGTGGCAATATAGTTGAGCATAAGTGTAAAAAGAGATTCATTGGTGTCGAAGAATGCCTTAAAGATAGCGGGCAGGACACCCCACACGGCCCCTGCCGTAATACTTGCCACCGTCATAAGAAGGATCAGCACAGGGTCGGGAAGCTTACCGCCGAGATAAAACATGCAAGAGATCGCCGCCAGACAACCGACAAGGATCTGTCCGTTCCCGCCAAGATTCCAAAATTTCATCTTGAAAGCGGGTACAAGCGCGATCGCTACCCCCAAAAGCAGTGCGGTATCCTGCAGAAGCAACCAGATTCTACGGGAGGATCCAAATGCTCCCGTAAAGAGGGATACGAAAAATTCCAACGGACTTTTCGAAGAAAACAGCGAGCAAATAATTGAGGAGAGCAAAAGGCTCGCAACGATTGCGATTGTGTAGATCAAAACGATCTTCCTTGCGGAAAGCGCGTCTCGCTTGACAATACGGAGCAAGGGTTCTTTTTTGATCTGTTCCTGATTTGTTTGTTGCTTTTTCATAATCAAACCGCTTTATAAGCTTCCTCCCTCTTGTTTTTCTTCCTTGAGGACCGCGCCTGTCATCATAAGGCCGATCTCTTCCTTCTTTGCCTTACGCGCGTCTACCGTTCCCATGACCTTGCCCCCCGCAACGACCAAGATGCGGTCACAAAGAGCCAAAAGTACATCAAGATCCTCGCCCACAAAGATAACGGCAACACCGTTTTTCTTCTGCTCTGTCAGCAAATTATAAATGGTATAAGAGGAGTTGATATCAAGACCTCTCACAGGATATGCTGCCATCAGAACACGAGGACCTGCGGCGATTTCTCGTCCAACCAATACCTTTTGCACGTTTCCGCCCGAAAGCCGACGCACCGGTGTGTGGGTGTCGGGCGTCACGACCTGAAGATCCTCAACGATCTTATTCGCAAGATCCTCGGGGGATTTGCGATCCACAAAAGCCGATTTTCCGCGACGGTAGCTGCGAAGCATCATATTATCGATAATATCCATGTTGCCCACAAGACCCATACCGAGACGGTCCTCAGGAACAAAGGAGAAGCGCACGCCCAGCTCACGGATCTGCAAGGGCGTTTTTTCGCGCAGATTGATGACCTCATCCTCCTTGAAGAAGACCTCGCCTGCCTCTACCTGCGCACAAACAGTCTTCTTGGAAAGTACCTTTCCGCTCTCATCCTTCCCTGTAAAATCTCTGCCGTCAGCGTAGCGGAGCATTCCGTCGCGGGCAAGCTCCATCACGCGTTCAAAGGTTTTGTGATAGAAGGTAATGGGCTTATCCTTTTTGGGGTTATAGTAGGTAACGCTTCCCCCTTGCAGGTGGTGAAGTCCCGCGATCGCCTCCAACAGCTCCCGCTGACCGCTCCCCGCGATCCCCGCAATGCCGAGGATCTCGCCGCTATATGCGGAAAAGCTCACACCGTCAAGCAAAAGATGCCCCTCGCTTCCCATCAATGAGAGCCCTTCTACGTCAAGACGCAGTTCGGGATTTTCGGGAAGAGGACGGTCGATATTGAGAGTGACCTTCTGACCAACCATCATATCCGCAAGCTCTTTCTCATTGGTTTCGGATGTGTTGACCGTCTTGATATGCTCACCCTTACGAAGCACCGTCACACGGTCGGAAATTGCCATGACCTCGTTCAACTTATGCGTAATGATGATGACCGATTTTCCGTCCGCTCGCATCGCGCGAAGCACCTCGAAAAGACGGTCGATCTCCTGCGGGGTCAGGACCGCAGTCGGTTCGTCCAGGATCAGAACGTCAGCGCCTCTGTAAAGAGCCTTAACGATCTCCACCGTTTGCTTTTCAGACACCGACATCTCGTGGACCTTCTTGTCCAACTCTATATGAAATCCGTATTTCTCGCTCATCGCGCTAATACGAGTTTTTGCCGCTTTTATGTCGTACTTCTCGCCGTCTCCCGTTCCAATGACGATATTCTCGGCGGCGGTAAATACGTCGATCAGCTTAAAGTGCTGATGGATCATACCGATATTATAACGAAAGGCATCCTTAGGAGAGCGTATGCTGACCTCCTCGCCGTGAACAAGGATAGATCCCTCGTCAGGATAATAGATGCCTGCCAGCATATTCATCAGGGTCGTTTTCCCGCAGCCGTTCTCACCGAGAACAGAGAGGATTTCCCCTTTTTTAACGTCCACAGAAACGTTGTTGTTCGCAATGACACTTGCGCCAAACCGTTTGGTAATGCCGCGAAGCTCGATTACCGTTTGCTTTTCCACTGTTTTTTCTCCTTTTTGTATAGGGTATAAAGCATGGAGTATTTATCGCATAAAGGGTTGCCGCAAATAACGACAACCCTTATACCTTTACTGTGTCGATAACAGCCTATGCCATCGACAAAAAGAATGAATTAGCTAATCTCAGTGATGCCGTCGATACGAATATCGAAGTAAGGAGCGGAACGCTTTGCGCTCTCATCAAAGAAGGTTACGCCGTTCTCGGTCTTGATCACGTTGGTCTCGGGAACGAAGTCACCCGCATCGTCAACGTCTGCAAGGTACTCGGTCAGGTGAGCGCCCTTAACGGTAAAGGTAGCGCAATCAAACACCTTGAGGGAACCGTCCTTCAGCTTAGCGGCAACCTCGTCAAGCTTTGCCTGCGTGCCGGGAGCAGCAGCGTTACCAACAGCAGTGATCTTAACCGCGCCGTTTGCCAGCGTACCGGTCCAGTCGTCTGCAATGTCCTTGCCGTTCATTACGCAATCAAGCATATACTCAAAGTAAGGAACCCAGTCAATTCTGGATGCGATCACAAACGTATTCTTACCGGTCGTGCCGTTGTAAGCAACGTTGGGAATGTTTGCATTCTCACAAGCGGTGGGAGCACCCATGGAGTCAGCGTGCTGAGAGATGAGCTTGCAGCCTGCAGCGATCAGCGCCTCTGCAGTGGTCTTCTCAGCGGTCTCATCGTACCAAGAACCGGTGTAACGAACCTCCATCGTTACGTTCGAAACGATGCTCTTTACACCAAGGTAGAAGGACGTGTATCCCGAAACAACCTCTGCGTAGGGATGTGCGCCAACGTATCCGATCTTTGCATTTTCATCCGAAACCTTGCCCTCTGCATCGCCGTAAAGCTCAACGAGCTTCAGACCTGCAGCAACACCTGCAAGGAATCTACCCTCGTAAATGGAAGCAAATGCGTTCTGATAGTTTGCAAGACCCTCGGTGTGTGCCTTGGTTCCCGTTGCGTGGCAGAACTGTACGTTCTTAAACTCTTTTGCCGCCTGGATCATGTATGCTTCATGACCGAAGGAGTCAGCAAAAATGACATCGTAGCCGTTGTCAGCAAAGTCAGCAGCCTTTTCATAGCACTCGGTACCCTCGGGGATATCGGTGATGATGGTGTAGTCCTCCTCGGTAAGACCCTTATTCGCGCAAGCTTGCTTGAATGCGTCGATAAAGTTCTTGTCGTAGGTAGAGCTGTCACCGTGCAGACAGATCAGCGCGGCCTTGATGTCCTTTTTCTCGTCATTACAGGAGCTGAACGTAAATGCAGCGCCTACCAGCATGACGATTGCGAGGACCAACGATAAAACTTTCTTGGACATGATGGGATTCCTCCTAAAAATAAAGATATTTATTTACAAGGACAAGCCTTATAAACCAAGAGAAGACGGTGCGCAGAACGAGTACGCGCACAAGGGAACTCAATCTATGTACTATGTATCAAGCTTTACGGTAAGATTATAACATCTTTTGTTGCGTTTGTCAAGAACCTGACGAAAAAAAGAATACATTATGTCTGTTTTTGTCAAGCCGAAACGGCAAAAGAAGCATTCCTTAATCACGGAACACGATATTTTTAGTTGACGCATCCATGGACTCGACGATCGCAAGTGATTCAAGACGGTACCCGAGGTTTCGGATGCTTCTGCCACCGTGCTGAAAGCCCTTTTCGATCACGATACCAATGCCCTCGACAACTGCCCCCGCCTCCTTGGCAATCGAGATCAGTCCTTGGAGGGCACAGCCGTTTGCCAAAAAGTCATCGATAATCAGGATCCGATCCTCGCTTGACAAAAATTTTTTTGATACGATGATCTGGTTTTTGTTTTTATGCGTAAAGGATTCGACCACGGTGGTGTACATATCTCCATCGATGTTAATGCTTTTTGCCTTTTTGGCAAATACCATGGGGACATGAAAGCAACGCGCAACGGCATAGGCGATGGCAATGCCGGATGCCTCAATCGTTAAAACCTTTGTAATATTCAAGTCGGCAAATCGTCTGTAAAATTCCTCACCTATCTCATCCAGAAGTGCCACATCCATTTGGTGGTTCAGAAAGCTATCCACCTTAAGTACGTTTCCTTCCTTCACAACACCGTCTTTCAAAATACGCTCTTCCAAGAAATTCATGACACTTACCTCAATTATCAGATTGTTACGTTTATTATACTTTATTTGTCGCATTTTGTCAATCGGAAAAACAAAGATTTTGAATGTTTTTTCTCATTGTGACTTCCCCATCAAATTCTTATTTTCCGTTCAACCCACATTGCGAATACAATTTCTCAATACAGGGGGCTTTATATTCGATATACCTATCAATATCATCCGGAAACAGCTGTGCTGCGGCTTCCTTTACCGAGCTATACTCCTTAATTGCTTCGGGATTGCCTCTGAGAAAATCCCTGAACGTAATATGTCGGTGCAGTTCTTCGGAATATTGCGGGCAGACGTATAAATGGTGCTTCATCAAATGCGGCTTGTCCGAATATTTGAATGCCTCTCTGTCATCTATACCAAGGTCGCCCTCGTGGAAATATCCAATCGCTTCGAGTTTGCAAACGACGGCATCAAACACCGAGTAATCCTTGATGATAACGTCAATATCAATGCAAGGCTTGGCAGACAGCCCCTCCACAGAGGTACTTCCAACGTGCTCGACGCCGACGATCAAATCGCCGATTGCAGATTCGATCTCTTTCTTGATATCTTCAAAAGCAGATTTCCAAGCCGTGTCATAAGG
>JAZRIE010000239.1:0-4803 GCA_045645105.1 Eubacteriales bacterium
TTTGCCCGCTCGATGGGCTACACCATTAACGAATTTGCCAAGCGCGGACTGTTCGCGCGCGCTCCCGTCGATCTCGGAAGCCGTTGCACGGTATTTATGAACTCGTCGGTCAAGCAATCCCAAAAGGACGGCGCGACCGTAGAGGACATTTCGGCAGGACTTTCGGTCAGTGTCGTCAAAAACGCCATTTATAAGGTCATTCGCGCAAGCTCTGCCGACGAATTGGGCGAGCATATCGTGGTACAGGGCGGCACCTTTTACAACGACGCGGTCCTGCGTGCCTTTGAGCGCGAGCTTGGCAAGGATGTGATCCGTCCCGCCATTGCGGGGCTGATGGGTGCATACGGAGCGGCAATTTACGCCCAACGCGTGACCGAATCAACGCTTTTGACCGCAGAACAGCTTACGTCCTTTGTTCACACGTCAAAAGCCGCAACCTGTCAGGGCTGTACCAACCATTGCCGTCTGACTGTCAACCGATTTGGCGACGGCAAGGCACATATTTCGGGCAACCAATGCGAGCGAGGCTTGGGATATGACACCGCAAAAGCCGAAAGCGTTCCCAATCTGCACGCCTTCAAGCGTGCCTACCTCAAAAATCTGTCGGCGGGCGACGGCACACACGGCAAGATCGGTATTCCCATGGCACTCGGCATGTACGAGCTTTATCCGTTCTGGCACGGGCTGTTTACCTCGCTCGGATTTTGCGTGATCGCGTCCGAGCAGTCCACGCGCCACACCTATGAAAAGGGACAGTTCTCGATCCCGTCCGACACCGCCTGCTACCCTGCAAAGCTGATGCACGGACACGTTGAGGAGCTGATCGACGCGGGTGCGGACATGGTCTTTTACCCCTGCCTTTCCTACAACGTGGACGAAAAGAGCGCCGACAACTGCTACAACTGCCCCGTGGTCGCCTATTACTCCGAGCTTTTGGCAGGCAACGTGGAAAACCTGCAACAAACGAAATTCCTCTACCCTTACCTCAATATCAATAACGACCGCGTATTGGCAAAGGGGCTTCTTGCCACACTTCGCGAGTATTATCCCGACATCACCAAAGCCGAAATGAAGGAAGCCGTCCGTGCGGGCAGAGCCGCATACGATCGGTTTATGGACGCGGTACGCCACGAGGGCGAATACGCCGTGCGTTACGCGCGTGAGCATGGAAAGCGCATCATGATCCTGGCAGGTCGCCCCTATCACATCGATCCCGAGATTGGGCATGGCATCGACAAGCTCGCCGTCTCCCTCGGATTTGTGGTGGTCAGCGAGGATAGCATCTGTCACTTGACCGAGCGTCAGCCCGTCCATGTGTTGAACCAATGGACCTATCACGCCCGTCTCTACCGCGCCGCGCGTTATGCCACCGAGCACAGCGACACCGAATTGGTTCAGCTCGTCTCCTTCGGTTGCGGCGTCGATGCCATCACCACCGACGAGATCCGCTCGATCCTCGAGGAAAAAGGAAAATACTACACGCAGATCAAGATCGACGAGATCACCAATCTCGGTGCCGTCCGCATCCGTCTGCGCTCCCTGCTCGGCGCGTTGGAGCAATAAAGGACTATTTTTTGTCAGAAAACTTTTGAAAAAGTTTTCCGACACCTTTCAAAACTTTCGCACAAAGGGTTATTGGCTGAATTTTTTGATATTGCGCGCCGTTTCGAGCATTCGCTCCCACATAGCATTACACCTTCTCTGCGAGAAGGCGGGTCCACCGAGACCCTGAATGCTCCACAAGGTTCATTCTCAAAAACGAAAGGAACCCAAAATGGAAAATAATTACGTAAAATTTACAAAAGAAATGAAAAAGGATTACGTGATCCTCGCTCCCAATATGCTGCCCATGCACTTTGAGCTGATCCTGCAGGTCATGCGCAACTACGGCTACAAGATGGAGCTTTTGCGCACGAATGGACATGAGATCGCGGAAACGGGACTGAAATACGTTCACAACGACACCTGCTACCCCGCTCTCCTTGTGATCGGTCAGTTCATCAATGCCATTCAAAGCGGTAAGTACGACCCCGACCGAGTGGCCCTGATCCTCTTTCAGACGGGCGGCGGTTGCCGCGCGTCCAATTACATATCATTGTTGCGCAAAGCATTGATCAAAGCGGGCTACAGTCACGTTCCCGTCATTTCGTTCAGTCTCGCAGGTATTGAAAAGCACCCCGGCTGGAAGCTGACGCTTCCGATCCTGCACCGCATGATGTACGGCGTTCTTTATGCCGACCTGATGATGTCCTTGGTCAATCAGTGCAAGCCATACGAGGTTCGCGCGGGCGAAAGTCAGGCACTTGCCGACCGCTGGACGGTCCGTCTTGCCGACGAAATGGCACACGAGCGCGTGCTTTCCTACCGCAACGTCAAAAAGAATTACCGCAAGATCATTCGCGATTTCAACGCGATCGAGGTCGTGCGCACGAAAAAGCCGCGCGTGGGCATCGTGGGAGAGATCTTCGTCAAGTACTCGCCCTTGGGCAACAACAATCTTGAGGAATTTCTCGTGCGCGAGGGGGCTGAGGTCGTCGTCCCCGGGCTGACCGATTTTTGCCTGTATACCGTCTACAACAACATGGAGGACGCAAAGCTCTACGGCGTGCGCAAGCTGACCGCCGCGATCTATTCGCTCGCCTACCGTTTTCTCAACAAAAAGGTGCGCGACCTGATCGACATCATTCGCGAGGAAAGCGATTTTACGCCCCCCACGCCCTTTCCGCACACCGCGTCCCTGGTGGACGGGTGCATTCATCACGGCACGAAGATGGGCGAGGGCTGGCTGCTCACCGCAGAGATGCTGGAGCTTGCCGACAGCGGCGTGAACAATATCGTCTGCACACAGCCCTTTGGCTGTCTTCCCAACCACATCTGCGGCAAGGGCATGATGAAGCCGATCAAGGAGCGTATCCCCGACGTGAACATCGTCGCCATCGACTACGATCCGGGGGCTACGCAGGTCAATCAGGAAAACCGCATCAAGCTGATGCTTGCAAACGCCCGCGACAAGGTAGACGAATCCCCCGCGCCGCAAAAGAAACTCGAAAAAGAACCCGCGCTGACACACTGAAAGGAACACGGAATGGCTATTACAACGGTATTATTCGATCTGGACGGAACTCTGCTCCCCATGGATCAGGAGCGGTTCGTCAAAGCCTATTTCGGAGGACTTGCCAAGCGGCTCGCCCCCTACGGCTACGAGGCAAAGGCTCTGGTTGACGGCATTTGGAAGGGCACTGCCGCCATGGTAAAAAACGACGGCTCAAAGCTCAACGAGGACGCGTTTTGGGACACCTTCACCGCGCTTTTCGGTGAAAATGCAAAAGTAGATACGCCGCACTTTGACGCCTACTACAGAGAGGACTTTGACGGCGTCGCGGCGTCCTGCGGATATTCTCCAAAAGCGCGCGAGGTCATTGATTATCTGAAGTTGAACGGAATCCGCACGGTGCTTGCCACCAACCCCATCTTCCCCGCCATCGCTACCGAAAAGCGCATGCGCTGGGCAGGGCTTTCCCCCGACGATTTCGCGTACTATACGACCTATGAAAATTCGCGTCACTGCAAGCCCAATCCCGCGTATTACCGCGATATTCTGTCGCATCTGGGGATTTGTCCCGAGGAGTGTATCATGGTCGGAAACGACGTGGAGGAGGACATGGTCGCCGCCACGCTCGGTATGAAGGTCTTTCTCTTGACCGACTGTCTGATCAGCCGAAACGAGACAGATCTCTCGCAATACTCTCACGGCGGCTTTGACGAGCTTTTGGGCTATTTAAAAAATGAAATTACCGCTTGACAAACCGACCGAATTGTAGTATGATATTGACAGAGGCAGAAATTGCCAAGAAAGGAGAAAAAACAATGAGCAGCAAATATGCGGGAACGCAGACCGAAAAGAATCTGGAGGCGGCTTTTGCGGGTGAGAGCCAAGCGCGCAACAAGTATACCTATTACGCTTCCAAGGCAAAGAAGGAGGGCTACGAGCAGATCGCCGCACTCTTCCTCAAGACAGCAGACAATGAAAAGGAACACGCCAAAATGTGGTTCAAGGAGCTGCACGGGATCGGCAGCACCGCCGAGAATCTCGGGGATGCCGCAGACGGCGAGAACTACGAGTGGACAGACATGTACGAGGGCTTTGCAAAGACCGCCGAGGAGGAGGGCTTTACCGAGCTTGCGAGAAAGTTCCGTCTCGTCGCCGCGATTGAAAAGCATCACGAGGAGCGTTACCGTGCCCTCTTGAAGAACGTAGAGACCGCCGCTGTATTTGAAAAGAGCGAGGTCAAGGTATGGGAGTGCCGTAACTGCGGTCATATCGTGGTCGGTACAAAAGCCCCCGAGGTATGCCCCACCTGCGCCCATCCGCAAAGCTACTTCGAGGTACACGCCGAAAATTACTGATTTTTAAAGCAAAAAAAGCGGTTGCACCACTCTCTGCAAGGAGCGGCGCAACCGTTTTTTATTGTCTTTATTTCTTTCGTCTTACAGCATCCTCTGTCCATTGATGCACAGCGCAAAGCGCAGACCGAGCGTTTCGGCGGCTTTGCGGCAGAGGATCATTCGTGTCAGAAAGATCTCAAAATAATCCATCACCGTACCGTATTGCGTGTCAATGGTCAGGTCGAGCAGGACGGCTGTGCGGTCGTCATCCAGGGTCAGCTCGGCGCGCGTGACCGAATAGTTGACGCGGTCGTGAATATCAAAGGTGGAAACGTCCTGATTTCGCACGCGGCTTCTGCGAACGTCGGATTTGTCACCCAAGATCAGCGCGGCGGCAATGGGATTGACGGGAACACC
>JAZRIE010000240.1:0-4633 GCA_045645105.1 Eubacteriales bacterium
CATATCGTAAAGCGCGGGGAAATACGCCTGCACGATCATCTGTACAATGGTCACAAATCCCGCAATCACAACAATGTAGCAAGGAATACGCACGCTGTCGGGAATGACCTTACGAAGCAGAGAAATCAAAATATTAGAGCAAAGCAGAACCGCAAGTGCGGCAATTCCCATACCGAATGCGCCCGTCACATTGGTGGTGGTAGCAAGCGTGGGACATGTGCCGAGGATCAGCACGAAAACGGGGTTTTCCTTCAGAATTCCCTTGAGAAGAACAGACAGATTGTTATTTTTCATCAGTTGCTTCCCCCTTCCAAAATTCTAACCGACGCAAAGGCGACTTCAATTGCCTCAAGATAGCCCTCGGTGGTCATCGTAGCACCCGAGATCGCATCGACGGTCTTATAATCCGACTCGGTCTTTCCGTCAAACTGTCCGTAGAACTTCTCGTCGGCACAAGCGTCGCCGATGCCCTTGGACTCGGATTGCGAGACGGTGAGCGTATCGATGATCTTGCCCGCGGCAGTCATGGACACGCGAACAACGATATACTCGCCCGATGCGGGATGGTACTCGTCGCCGCCCTTAATGCCGTAGCCAAGACCCTTGACCTCAAGAATATAGTTGCCCGTAGCCGTCTTCTTTGCGGAGACCAGATACTTAGACAGCCCCTCGAAGGTAGTCAGGTCAACGGTTTCGGTCGTGGTAGCCGAAAGGATCGCATGCGCAGCGGTAACCGTTGCGTTTTCGGTGTTGCCGTTCGCGTCTACAGCGATAAAGCTCTCACCGATCACATACACCCAGCCCTTGCCGTTATCGGCGGTATAGACGGCGTCAATTCCTTCAACGACCTCGGTGATAAACAGCTTGGTAAACTTCCCTTCAGCGGCGGGAAGTGCCTGGGAAAGGTTATCGTTGAGGATTTCCTCCTCGGTACGAAGATCGACCGATCCTCCGCCCAGAATAATTGCGGTGTTCAGCGCATCGGCAATGGCGTTCTTATAGGCGGCGGTGGTCTTGGTTGCGCCCGAAATGGTGTCAACCGCACTCACGCCGTCGGCATCCTTGCCAACGAAATTCGCGCCAAAGGTCTTTTCGTAGCCGAGGGTTTCGGTAGAACCGAGACATACGGCACCGCTGACCGTTCCGTCAGCATTGACACCGCACATAATGATCATACCCGAGCCATAGCCCGTGGTGGTGAGCGTTACAACGTAGCCACCGTTCTTTTCACGGTAGACCTCTGTTACGGTCTTGGGAAGCTTCGATGCGTCGAATTCAATTTTTTCAAAGCCCTCGCCGCCCGGCATGACCTCAAGAAGTGCCTTATTTGCGGCGGCCTCCTGATTCTTTTTGATCGCGGGAGCGGTAATGGCATTGGTCAGCGCAAGCAATACCGCCATCACGGCACAGATAGAGAACAGCACGAGCGTGCTAACAAATGACTTTTTCATGCCTTTTTACCTCCCACTCCGAATACTCTGCGCTTCGTCCATGAGCTGATGTAGGGTGTCAGGATATTCATAAACAGGATCGCGAAGGAAACGCCCTCGGGATAAACGCCGTAATAGCGAATGAGGACGGTAATCAGACCCGCACCCAAGCCAAATATCACCTTACCCCAAGCGGTTGCGGGAGAGGTAACGTAGTCGGTCGCCATAAAGATCGCGCCAATCAAAAGTCCGCCCGACAGTACAGCGGCAAGTGCGGCGGTCAGATCCATTCCCTCAAGGAAGAAGGAAAGCACGAACACACAGCCCACAAAGGTGACGGGAAGCTGCCAGGTGATCACGCGGCGAATCAAGAGGTAAGCAAAGCCGATCAGGAGTGCCAGCGAGCAGGTCTCACCGATCGCACCGCCGTGCAATCCAAGGAACAGATCGCTCAGGGACGTAGGCGTTTCGAGTGCCAAGGGCGTTGCGCTTGCCACGGTATCCACTACGGTGGGATATGCCGCAGCCGTCATCGTTCCAAACGCCACCAGCATGAACACACGCGCGGTGATCGCAGGGTTGACGGGGTTGCTTCCAAGACCGCCAAAGAGTCCCTTGACGACAACCATGGCAAACAAAGAGCCGATCACACATTGCCAAACGGGGATATTGGCGGGAAGGTTAAGACCTAACAAAAGACCCGTAACGGCGGCACTGAAGTCGCCTATGGTCTGCGGCTTTTTGACGATCAGATTAAAGAGTGCCTCAAACAATACGCAGCTTGCCACGCAGGCGATCAGCACCAGCGCCGCGCGCAAGCCGAAGATCACACAGCCCGCTATGGCGGTGGGAAGCAGTGAAATGATCACGTCGAGCATGATGCGAGACGTACTGCGACCACTATGAATATGAGGAGATACGGAAAGTGTCAGTTGATTGCTCATGATTTACTTCCCTCCTTTGCCTGTTCTTCTCTCAGAAATACCTTTCCAAGCTTGTTGGTCTGTACCAGAGGACGGTTTGCAGGGCATACAAAGCTACAGCAGCCGCACTCCATGCACGCCATAACAGCCAGGTCGTTCAGCGCGGCGGCATCACGCTTGTCGTAGGCGCGCGCGATGCTCGCGGGATTGAGACCAAACGGGCAGGTGTTGGTACAAGAGCCGCAACGGATACAAGCCGTGGTCTTGGGCAGCTTGACCTCTTTTTCAGTGAGTGCCAGAATGGCGTTGGTATTTTTGAGAACGGGAGCCGACGTATCGGGCACGGTAATACCCATCATCGGTCCTCCGTAAACGACCTTTGCGGGATCTACGGTAAGTCCGCCGCAGAAATCGAACAACTCGGACATCGCCGTACCAATGGGCGCGATCACGTTTTTGGGTTCCTTCACGGCACCGCCGTCCACGGTAACGCATTTTTCCACGAGCGGCATACCCGTGGTCAGATAGGAGCCAATGGTCGCAAGCGTGGTGCAGTTGACCACAACGCATCCCGCGTCAATGGGAAGCTTGCCCATGGGGACCACTCTTCCCGTGGTGTGGTAGATCAGCACCTTCTCACCGCCCTGCGGATAAACGGCAGGGAGAGCCTTGACCTCTACGGTGCAATCCTGGCCGACCTTCTGCGCCATCTGCTTCATGACCTCAATGGCCTTCTTCTTGTTGTCCTCAATGCCAATAACGACGTGCTTGATGCCAAGATAGGTCTTCATCGCCTCAAGGGCGGTCGCCATATCGTCGGCGCGCTCCACCATGGTCAGCGTGTCACTGGTGACGTAGGGCTCGCACTCGGCACCGTTGATGACGAGATAATCGATCTTTGCGGGGTCGGCGTTCAGCTTGAAGTGCGTGGGGAAGCCCGCACCGCCAAGTCCTACGATGCCCGCATTCTTGACTGCCTCAATAAAGCTTTCGCGGGAATTGACAACGGGAGGCACCACCGCCTCATCGGGTGTCATTGTGCCATCGGATTCGATGACGACTGCGGGAGCGGTACGACCGTCGGAAAGGAGCAGGTCTACGATCTTCGTAACCTTTCCCGAGACCGACGCATGAATAGGGGCAGAAACCGCTCCGCCTGCCTCGGCGATCAGCGTTCCGACCTTGACCTCGTCGCCAACCTTGACGACGGGCTTTGCAGGCGCACCGATGTGCATGGACATGGGGATCGTCACGGTTTTGGGCGTCTCCATGCGCAAAGCAGACTTATCTGCGGTGTTTTTTCTGTGGGGTACGTGAACCCCTTTGAGAGAAAAAGCCATTTGTCTGTTACCTTTCTTGAATTTGTATCGGTCTGCCACATTTAAAGCAAACGGTAAGGAGCGGAAATGCTTCCTACCCTTTCCACGAGAGGAAGATAGAACCACTTTCATACCTATTTATTTAAATAGGGCAGACTTCTACATTATACAAAGATTATATAACAAGACAAGTGTGAATGTCAAGAGGTTTTTGAAAAAAAAGCGAATACTTTTGGTTTTTTTGCGTTTTTTTCGTTTTTGTCGCCCTTCACTGACCAATTGCAGGCAATAGGCTCTTACAAAAGCATTCCACCGCAACCAAAAAGCCCCATATTCAATAGCCCCTCCTCTGATCAAGGGACGAAAGCCTTATTCTCTAACGAAGAAAAAACTTATGCCAATCTCATCAAGTTAAAATGAAAAAGAGCTGCCTCAAACGCTTTGAAACTTGCACCTGAGACAGCTCCCTTGATTGACTTAATCACTGTGATTTTGATACGAATTTTTCGCTAAGAAATTATTCTTTAGAAATCGCTGCATCTATTTTATTGTAGAGAGGTTCTGACATGCATACGATGGATTCGATATGTACTTTGCCGTTTTTTAAAAACAAGGTCCAGGAATCTTGATTTACTCGTAACTCCTTTATATCGGAGAAATGATACACGGTTGTTTTCCCTAAAAAGGTCGTGTATTCAAATTTTTCGTCGTCTATAATCCTGATCGTTTGGTTTTTCCAGCAAAGCCACGCCGCAATACCGAGACCGGCACAAAGAAGAACCCCGATAATGAATCCCCAGATTTGCGTAATAAACGTTGCAACCAAAAATGCTACTGCCACAGCATCAAGAAAGAAACCGAAATATTTCAAAAAATCGGGCAAGAACATATCGGCACGAGGTGTTGTTTCGCATTCATATGGGTTGAAAATTTTCATAACGTTTCCGTCCTTTCCAATTGG
>JAZRIE010000241.1:0-13957 GCA_045645105.1 Eubacteriales bacterium
ACAGCACCTGATCGATGCCTTTGTGGCGATCGAGGACAAACGCTTTTTTGAGCATAACGGAGTCGATTGGCTTCGCACGGTAGCCGCGAGTTTGAACCACGTTTTTCGCACTGAGCATCATTTTGGGGCGTCCACCATCACCCAGCAGGTGATCAAAAACGTGACGGGGCATAACGAGGTCACGCTCTCGCGCAAGATGCAGGAGATCCTTTGGGCATTGGATCTTGAAAGAAGCATGGACAAGACCGAGATCCTTGAGATGTATCTCAACGTCATTTCCTTTTCGGACAACTGCGTCGGCATTGGCGACGCGGCACGTCACTATTTTTCAAAAAAGCCTGCCGAGCTGACGGTCGCCGAGGCGGCTTCGATCGCGGCGATCACAAACAGCCCTTCCTATTATAACCCGATCCGCAATCCGCAAAACAATCTTGCGCGACGAGATCTCATTTTGTCCGAAATGCACGCGCAGGGCTATCTTTCCGCCGAGGAATACGCGCGCGCCGTGAGCGAGCCGCTCGCGCTTTCGGTGACCGACGGAACGCATAGTGGCGAGGGGATCAATTCGTGGTACGTGGATATGGTGATCGAGGACGTGATCGGTGACCTGATGACCGAATACGATCTTTCAAGAAGCGCGGCGTCGGGGCTGGTCTACTCGGGGGGACTGCGCATCGACATGGCAATGGACGCGGAGATCCAGCGGATCGTTGAGGACTATTACAAGACCGCCGTGCAGACGCCACGGAACGAAAAGGGCGAGCGCGCGCAGTCGGCGTTGATCGTGATCGATCCGCGCACGGGAGATATTCTCGGCGTGGCGGGGGCTGTGGGAGAAAAGAGCGGCAATCGCGTGCAGAATTTTGCAACGCAGACCAAGCGTCCACCCGGCTCCACCATCAAGCCGATCTCGGTCTACGCCCCCGCGCTTGAAGGGGGACTGATCAATTGGGCAAGCGTGTACGACGACGTCCCAGTGGAGTTTGGTACGAACGGTCGTGCGGCGTGGCCAAAAAATGCGAACGGTGTCTATCGGGGCTTGACCAATATCTCTTATGCCGTCGCGCATTCCACCAATACCGTCGCCGTGCGCGTGCTTGGCGAGCTGGGACTTGATAACGCCTATCGGTCTGCCAAGGAGGATTTTCATCTGGAAAGCCTTGTGGCAAGCGACCGCGACGTGGCGGCACTCGCGCTGGGTCAGCTCAATTACGGCGTGACGCTTCGCGAGCTGACGAACGCCTATACCGTCTTTGCCGACGCGGGCGTCTATCACCCCTCGCGCAGTTATTTTCGCGTGACCGACGCGCAGGGAACTCTCCTTTTGTCGCGTCCCGACGCGGGCGAGATCGTGTTGTCGAGTGCCAACGCCGCGATCATGACCAAGCTTTTAGAGGGCGTGGTAAAGGACGGAACCTCGTCGGTCATCACGCTTGACCGCACCGTGGCGTGCGCGGGGAAGACGGGGACGTCGGGCGACGACCACGACCGTTGGTTTATCGGATACACCCCCGATCTAATCTGCGGCGTGTGGTGCGGCTACGAGTATCCCGAGCCGCTTGCGGGACGGAACATCTGCACGCAGATCTGGAATCGCGTGGTAAGTGATGTCGTAGCCGAGAAGGGAAGCAGTCGCAAAAGCTTTCCCATGCCATCGAACGTCGTTCAGCTGAGCTATTGCAAGGATTCGGGGCTTCTTCCGTGTGATGCCTGCGCAAAGGATGCGCGCGGAGAACGATACGAGCTGGGGTGGTTTCAAGCAGGACAAGAGCCGACCGCGTTTTGTGACCGTCATATTCTTGTCGAATACGACACCAAGAATGGCGGCATCTGCCACGGATATTGTCCCGACGCGACGCGTGGCGAGGTCGCGCTGATCCGTGTGGATCGGCAATTCCCGATACGCGTGTACGTAGGCGACGCGCAGTACACCTATGAGGGAGATCCTTACGGGATCGCGCCGAATGATAACCGCCGCGAGTCCTATTTTGCCAAGCATCAGACGCATCTGTCGGGCGTTTCCAACGTTGAAAATCCCTTCAACCGTTCCTGCACCGCGCATCACGAGGGAGATCCGCCGATCGATTGGGAGTATCTGATCCCAAAATTCCCAAACGCCGAAAACGAATAATTCCATTCTCTAATAATATTCTTTGCGAAACAATATTTGTGGAGATTTCAGGGTCTCGGCGGTCCCTGAAATCTTGCGGCAGTACCTGTGGAGCTGTCCGCGCGCTTCTTCACTTGTGCCCCAAATAACCGTTCGTGGCAGAGCATAAACGCTTTTATCTATTCATAAAACGCGGTAAAGGTTCTTGAAGGTGTCGGAAACTTCTTCTAAGAAGTTTCTGACAAAAAAGTATAACTTGTCGCGCACCCTCATATCGTGTAACGAAAGAGGTGCGACGAAAAAACAGCACCTTTTTGAATGGGGGTGCTGTTTTTGCATAAGAAAAAGTATGGAAGAATGACGGTAAACGCGTGGTTGAACATGGAAATGGAGCGTTCCAATCCCTTTGTGATGATCGCGTTTGGTGTGCTTTTGACGGTGATCGCGTTGCTTGTGCGCGGCTTTACGGGAAGCCCTTACGCGGTGATTCTGGCATTGGACGTCCGCGACATGATCCCACCCGTATGGATCATGACGCTTTTGTGGTCAGTCTCCTTTCTGGTTGTTGGCGCGGCGGGGGGCTTTGTGTTAGCCTACCGCGCCTCTGGCAGGGAGGCCGACAAGTATAAAGGGTGTATGTTTTTCGTCCTGCTATCTGTCATGGAGCTGTTGTGGTATCCCACCTTTTTCGGTGCGCAAATGCTCTTTCTGAGCGTGCTTATAGCGATCCTTTGCCTCTGCCTTTCGATCGCGGTCACGGCTGCCTTTTACCGCGTGACCAAGCTTGCGGGCATGCTCCTTTTTTTGCACGACGTGTGGCTGGTCTATATGCTGATCCTCAATTTTGCCGTCCTGTTTCGGAGGTAGGGAATTCAATCCAGAAGCGTCGTGCAGTTGAGGGTGGGGTCAAAATCGGTATCGTCAGATGGCTCCGAAGCGTAATGAAAGACGTAGTCGTGGGGAAGATCACTTGGATTGTAGCCCGTAAGCTCCTTGAAGACGCGATTGAAGCTGCGAATGGTTCCAAAGCCGCAGAGGTCCGAGATCTCCGCCATGCGAAGCTCTCTCTCGGCTACGAGTCTTGCCGCCGCCGACACGCGAAGCATGTTCAGGTAATGCGTAAACGACATTCCCGTGCGGTTGTAAAAATAGGTAGAAAAGTAGGGCTTGCTGAAGTGCATGAATTTTGCCGCTTCGTCAAAGGAGATATGACGGTAATTTTTCTGCAAATGCTCCATAAGCGCCTTATATCGATGATCCGAGTTGGTCCTCTCACGGTCCGACTCGGTCGTTTTTTCGTTGCGGAAGATCCTTGCCACAAGGACCGTCATCAACGACGTTGCAATAGCTTCGGAAAATAATTGTCCGTTTTTCAGCTCAGTGCGGATCTCGTCAAGGACCTCTCGAATGGGGTATGCGCCATGCAAAATAGGATCGGCGAGGCTTTGGCTTCCAATGATATGCCGCAGGCTTTCCGTGTGGATCTTCATGACCTCTGTGATACTGTCGGGAGAGGCTTTGATCAGGTGGATCTCCTCACTTTTCACAAAAGCCGCCTCGTTTTCGGTCAGGATATACGGCGTATTGTTGACGATCAGGTCGATTTTACCGCTTGAGACGAAGATCAGCTCATGCTCCATGTGCCAATGCGGCAAATTTTGCAGATCCTTATATCGGTGAACCGACGTTGGGTTTTGCGCAGAAAGCGCGCGATGCTCGTATTTTACGATCATTTGTCCGTCCTCATTTTTTATTGATTAACAATATTATATCACAAATGTGAATAAATGTCTACTATTGCTTAAGAGATTTCTTGAAAATATTTTATCGTAATGGTATAATGTGTATGGAGAATTGTATTTATTGCAATGGTTATAATTTGGAGGACATTATGGGAAAGCTTTATTTTATTATTGGAAGTCAGGATCTGTACGGCGAGGAGACCTTAATGATTGCCGAGCGCGACGGATATCAAATGGCAGAATATCTGAGCGACGCAATTGGCGAGGGCTTTTCGGTCGTCGCAAAGCCGATCGTACAGACCGCCGACGAGGCAGAGGCACTTTGCGTGGAGGCAAGCTGCGACCGCGACTGTATCGGCGTCATTCTCTGGATGCATACATTCTCGCCTGCGAAAATGTGGATCCGCGCGCTTCAGGCGTTGCGCAAGCCCATGCTGCACCTGCACACGCAGTTCAACGAAAGGCTTCCTTACGACAAGATCGATATGGATTTCATGAATTTGAACCAATCGGCGCACGGCGACCGTGAGTTCGGCTTCATTTGCACGCGTCTTGGGATCCGTCGCGAGGTCGTGGTAGGCTACTATCAGAACGCAGACGTGGTGGCTCGTATCCGACGCTTTGCCGAGGTTGCCGATGCCGTGGCGTTTGGTCGCGGAATGCGTCTCGGCATGCTTGGAAACAACATGCGTGACGTTGCCGTGACCGACGGTGACCGCGTTGAGAGCGAGATCCGCTTTGGCTGGAACGTCAACTATTACGGCATTGGCGATCTCTGCGACCGAATCGACGCCGTCACGAACGCCGAGATCGACGCCAAGATGGCAGAGTATTTCGACAAATACGAAATGGCGACCGACAATGTGGAGGCAGTGCGCGAGCAGGCAAAATACGAGGTCGCGCTTGAAAAATTCATTGCCGACGAAGGGCTTTCCGCCTTTACCGATACCTTCCAGGATCTGCACGGCTTGAAGCAGCTTCCGGGTCTTGCCGTCCAAAATCTCATGGCAAAGGGCGTGGGCTTTGGTCCCGAGGGTGACTACAAGACCTCGGCTCTCGGCGCAGTTCTTTGCCGTATGGCACGCTACCGCGGCGGCGCTACGGGCTTTACAGAGGACTATACATACGATTTGACGGCAGGCGACGAGCTGGAATTGGCGGCGCACATGCTTGAGGTGTCTCCCGTATTCGCCGCAAAAAAGCCCAAGATCGAGGTGCATCCTCTCGGCATCGGAGGCAAGAGCGATCCTGCAAGACTCACCTTTGACGGTATTGCGGGCGACGCGATCGCCGTATCGATGATCGACCTTGGCGACCGCTTCCGCCTGATCTGCGCGAAGATCGAAATGGTCGAGCCGCCCAAGGATATGCCAAACCTGCCCGTGGCGCGTCTGATGTGGAGACCCAAGCCCGATTTCGCAACGGGAGCCGCCGCGTGGATCTACGCGGGCGGCGCGCACCACGCCGTGGTGTCTACGTCGCTTACGGTTGAGGATCTCCGTCTCTTCGCCAAGATGACCGACAGCGAGCTGATCGTGATAGACGAGAGCACCCGGCTGAATGAGCTTGAAGCACAGCTCGAGACGCTCGATCTGATCGCGGGACTGCGGGGTAGACGCTGATGAAAACGAAAATTAGCGAGGGGAAGACCTATCTCGGCATCGAGTTCGGCTCCACCCGCATCAAGGCGGTGCTGACCGACGATACCTATACTCCCGTGGCAAGCGGCGCGCACGATTGGGAAAATCAATTTGAAAACGGTTATTGGACCTATTCCGAGCAAGCGATCCTCGACGGTCTTCGCGACTGCTTTTCAAGCCTTGCCGACGACGTTAAGAGAAAGTACGGCGTGTCGCTGAAAACAGTCGGCGCGATCGGTATCTCGGGCATGATGCACGGTTATCTTCCGTTCGACAGGGATTACCGCTTGCTCGCCCCCTTCCGTACCTGGAGAAACACCACCACCGAGCAGGCGGCGGACGCGCTGACCGAGACCTTCGGCTTCAATATACCGCAACGCTGGAGCTGTGCGCATCTCTATCAGGCAATGCTCAACCGCGAGCCGCACGTTCCGAGCATCGCCTACGTCAACACGCTGGCGGGCTACGTCCATTACCGTCTTACGGGACGGCACGAGGTCGGCGTTGGCGAGGCATCGGGGATTCTCCCGATCGAGAACGGCGACTATAATCCCAAAATGATAAAGGATCTCCAGAGGCTGACCGCCGAGGCGGGATACGACCTGAATATCCGTGCGCTGCTGCCGACGGTGCGCCGCGCGGGTGAGAGCGGCGCGTATCTGACCGAGGCGGGAGCGGCACTCCTTGACGAAACGGGAACGCTCTGCGCGGGGATCCCGCTCTGTCCCCCCGAGGGAGACGCCGGAACGGGCATGGTGGCGACCAACGCCGTGCGTCCCGCAACGGGAAATATCTCGGCAGGAACGTCGGTCTTTTCAATGCTGGTGCTGGAGCGACCGCTTGGCGGCATTTACCGCGAGATCGACGTGGTGACCACCCCCGACGGCGCACCCGTTGCAATGGTACATAGCAACAACGGCTGCTCCGAGATCGACGCCTGCGTCGGTATGCTCGACGAATTTACGGAGCTGATCGGAACGAAGGTCGAAAAAAGCAGGCTTTACGATCTGTTTTATCATACCGCGATGAAGGGAGAGCCCGATTGCGGCGGCAATATCAGCTACAATTTCCTCGCGGGCGAGCC
This sequence comes from Eubacteriales bacterium, assembly GCA_045645105.1. Classification (GTDB taxonomy): domain Bacteria; phylum Bacillota; class Clostridia; order Oscillospirales; family CAG-272; genus UMGS1865. The sequence goes on from JAZRIE010000241.1 coordinate 6,577, forward strand.
CGTGGCAGGGGTTCGCGCGGGGCATCCCATGTACTACCGCGAGAGCGGAAGAAAGCTGACGCTTGCAAGCCTTTTCCGTTCTCAGATCTACGCCGCCATCGCGCCCGTCAAGCTTGGTATGGACGACCTTGCCAAAAACGAAGCGGTGCGTACCGAGCGCTTTTCGGCACACGGCGGACTCTTTAAAACTGCGGGCGTTGCCCAAGGGATGCTTGCCGACGCACTCAAGGTCCCGATCACGGTACAAACCACCGCGGGCGAGGGCGGCGCGTGGGGAATGGCACTTCTTGCGGCGTATATGATATGTAAGGAAGATCTGCCGCTCGACGTATGGCTTGAGGAAAGAGTCTTTTCGGGATCTGAAAAGACCACGCTATCCCCAAGCGACCAAGGGTCAGAGGGCTTTGATCGCTATATGCGCGCTTACCGAAAGGGTCTTGCGGCGCAAAGGGCATTGGAAGGAGAGGAATGAGCAGAATGGATCAGTCTATCATCAACCGCTTTTTAATCGGCTGCTGCTATTATCCCGAGCATTGGGACGACGGAGAGATGCGAGGCGACCTTGCGCGCATCAGGTCGCTCGGCTTTAACGTGATCCGCATGGGAGAGTTCAGCTGGAGCATGTACGAGCCCGAGGAAGGGAAGTACGACTTCACCTTTCTTCAGGACGCGGTTCGCGTCGCGGGAGAGCTTGGGCTTGACGTGATCCTCGGCACGCCCACCGCCGCGCCGCCCAAGTGGCTGATCGACAAGCACCCCGAGGTGCTTTGCGTTGACGCCAAGCGGACGGTCATGCAGCACGGAAGCCGTCAGCACCACAACCACACAAGTCCGATCTATCTGCGCTACTGCGCCGCCATTACCGAGAAAATGGTAAAGGCGTTTGCCGATTTTGAAAACGTCATCGGCTGGCAGATCGATAACGAGATCAACTGCCACCGCAACGCAAGCTATTCCGAGGCGGACGATCTTGCGTTTGCCAAGTGGCTCGAAAAGAAATATACCACGGTCGACGCGCTGAACCGCGCATGGGGCAACCGCTTCTGGTCGTTGGAGTTCAACAGCTTTTCGCAGATCACCTGTCCGCGTCCCAATCCTGCGCATAACAATCCCTCGTGGGTCACCGATTACTATCTGTTCCTTTCGGACAGCGCGGTCGATTACGCGGCGGTGCAGACAAGGATCATTCGAAAATACTGTCCGAACGCGTTTATCACGCACAACGGATATTTCAAAAACCTCGATTACCGCAGGCTGACGAACGAGTGTCTGGATATTCTGTCGTTCGACAGCTACCCTGCGGGAAGCGAACGCTCGTGGCGAGGGGCGTCGCGCTACGTTGCGTACAAGCTCGCACTCACGCGCGCTTACTCGGAAAAGCACCTGATCCTTGAGCAGCAGGCAGGACCCGGCGGTCAGCTTTCCTATATGCACCCCACGCCGCGTCCGGGGCAGATCCGTCTGTGGGTCTACCAGAGCATTGCGCACGGCGCGGTCGGCGTTCTCTATTTCCGCTACCGCACGGCACTTTACGGTGCTGAGCAGCTTTGGTACGGCATTTACGACCATGACCGCGAAGAAAACTACCGTAGCCAAGAGGTGCGGAAAATTTCCGAGGAGCTTGCGCGTGTTGGCGACCTGTTCCTGACCGAGCGCATGCACAATGATGTGGCGATTTTCCGCAACTATCACAACGAAAGCGTTGATGCCGTGGAAAGCTTTGCCGCCGACGACAGCTGGTATGTCTTCCGCTCGCTCAACCGTAGGAACCTTCACGCCGATTTCGTCGACGAGACGGTCGATTTTTCCAAATACAAGGTTCTGATCATTCCGCATATCACGATCGCCGACGAGGCACTTGCTGCTAAGGTCAAGCAATTTACCGACAACGGCGGTATCGCGATCATTTCGGCAAGAAGCGGCGTTAAGGATCAGAACGCGCACTATTATCCGCAAAAGGCACCGGGCGTATTCCGTTCGCTTGCGGGCTGCCGCGTCGATTGGTTTACCGCCATGCCAAGCTACGAAACGCAGTCGGCGGTGGTGGACGGCAAGGAGTACAAGGTGGAGACCTATTACGAGCTTCTTGAGACCGACAGCGAGTCTGCCGAGCGCATTGGCTTCTATACCGAGGACTTTTGCAAGGATAAGACCGCCGTGGTCAGGAACGGAAACGTTTATTACGTCGGCTTTTACTGCAGGGAAGCATCGGATCTGTACGTCGATCTCGTCGCAAGGCATATTCCCATCGAGGAGCCGATCGATCCCAAGCTTGAGACCGTCAGGCTCGGAAGCTACAAAATGCACCTCAATCACGCCAATTACGAGGTCGCGTGTGAGGGCTACGACTTGCTTTCGGAGTCTTCCTTCCAATCAATCCCCCCATATGGCGTCGTGCTGGTGAAGACCGCCGACTGAAATTTTAACGAAGGAGAAAACAAACGATGAAAAAGAGTCTTATCAAAGCCGTATCCTACCTGTTGCTTTCGGTCATGCTACTGTCGGTCCTTGCGGGCTGTGATGCAAACGGCGGCACCGTTAGCACGCAGGGAAATACCGAAACGCAAGCGCCCGACGACACGCCAAGGGAGCCGATCGATCTGAACGATTATTTCATCATCGTTCCCGACAACACGATGAATAAATCGGCGGAGGGGCTTGCGGCAAACGAGCTGCGCGCCATGCTTTCGGAGCTTGGCTTTTCGGTTCGCATCAAGGACGATAACGGCTCTGTCGAGGAGATCGGTGAAAACGTGATCCTGCTCGGCAAGACCGTTGCAACCGAGACGGAGATGCCTGCGGAAAACGCTTATACCGTTACCGAAAAGAACGGCAGGGTACAGATCCTTGCAAACAATTACTACGGCTATGCCGCCGCGATCAAGTTTATCAAGCCCAAGATCAAGCAGGCAGGCGGCTTTCCGAGAGATTTTGATCGTACCGAGACCTTCTCGCTCAAGCAAGCCGAAAAGGCAGAGGGCTCGTTGCGCGTCATGTTTTACAACGTTTACGCCAACGACGATTGGAAAAAGCCGGACGGCACCACGGTTACGGGCTCGGATGCTCCCTCGGCACTGATGCGCCAGGATCTGCAGAGCGATCTTCTTTCGGTCTACGAGCCCGACGTGGTCGGATTTCAGGAATACGCCACAAGCACCTATCATTCAAACTTCAATTCAACCCTTGCGTCTCTCCAATACGAGCAGGTGTCGGTGTCTGCCGGCAGTGCTAACTACACCCCCATCTTTTACAAGCCCGATCGGCTTAGCCTGAAGGATAGCGGATACGAGCTTTACCGCGTCAACGGCGGCAAGACCAAGAGCATCACGTGGGCGATCTTTGAGGAAAAGACGGGGGAGAACGCAGGCAAAACCTTTGCGGTATTCAATACGCACTTTGAATACCATCCCGGCTCACAAGGCGGCGACGAATATCGCGCCAGCAACGTGGAGGACCTTTTAGCCCTTATCAAACGCGTTACGGGCGACGGGGCAGAGTATGAGGGCGTTCCGGTTATCATGGGCGGCGACCTGAACTTCTGGGATATTTGGGGATTTGATAAGGACGATAGCCTGAACGCCTCCGACGATAAGTGGGTAGGGCAGAACGGAATTCCTTACACCATGCTAACGGAGGGCGGCTTGACGCTCGTCACCAAGATCTCGGGCGTGCAGACCAACGCGTACACGAGCGTGAACAGCTACCACGGCTACTATCGCTTTGACGCCGCAAAAAAGATCTACGATCTGACGCAATCCACACTGACCCATACCAATAGCAATCCGTACACCCTCGATCACATTTTCCTTGGCGGCGGATTGAAAAATATCAGTATTTCCCGCTATCTGATCATTGAAGACGATATTACGCTCCGCGCGTCGGATCACAGTCCCACCATGCTCGATTTTACTTTAAAGTGAACATGCTTTAAACTAGAATAAAATAAAATACAAAAAGGAGAACCAACATGAAAACAAACATGAAAACCAACCTGACCCGTCTTTTACTGATGCTTTTGGTTGCGACGTTCGCGCTGACCGCATTTGCCGGTTGCAATGAAGAGCCCGCGTCCACGCCCAAAAGCACCGAGACCCAACCCCCTCGTGAGGAGGAGCTTACCGACAACCTTCCCCAAAAGGATATGGATAATTTTGAGCTTCGTATTCATACCAACAGTTCCGCAAAATTTACGTGGGCAGAGGTTACTCTTGCGCCCGATGACTATACGGGCGAGGAGATCTATGATGAGATGTTTGAACGCAACGACTACATTTCGGAACGCTTCAACTGTGAGATCACGGTTACGCAGGAGATGTCGTCACTGATCACTGCCGAAAAAATACAAACCTTTGCAATGAGCGGCGATAGCTCAACGGGTCCCCATATCGTGATGCACTACGATAAGCATGTTATGGGGAGCGCACAATACTTCCTGGATTGGGCAGACGTTCCGTATGTTTCGATCGGCGAGGAGTATTGGAGCCCGGGTGTTTCGGAGCTGTTTAACATCAGAGGTAAGCAGATTGCGCTTTCGGGCAGCTTCAGCCTCGGAATGATTTCCAGAATTGCGACGTTGCTCTTTAATAAGGGAATGTACGAGGATTACTACGGTGATCTTTCGGGTATATACAATCTTGTTGAGAATAACGAGTGGACGATCGAAAAGCTATACGAAATCGGTCAGGGCGTCGTAGAGAACCCCGACGAGATCTGGGACGATACTGACCAATTTGGAATTTCCTCCGCGCCCAAAACCCTTTATACCTATTTAATGGTAGGCAGTGGAATTAAATTTTTGGAGAAGGACGAATCGGGAAACCTGGACTTTACTCTTCCCGGAGATTCTTATGCAATCGAAAAGATGCAAAAGATCCTGCAATTGAATCAGGACAACGACGCGTACTACGATAAATTGACCGACGTTCATAACAACAATCCCGTTAAGGCCTTTGAGAACGGACGCGCGCTGTTTAACGCAAGAGCAATTTTCTATATTCCCAAGGTGCGCGCCGAAATGGAGGAGGAATTCGGAATTATGCCGATCCCCAAATATGATGCGGAGCAAAAGGAATACAGAAGTCTTACCTGCGCGGGAGAACTGGCTTGCCTGCTGGTCACGGTAACAAAGGATGATATGGAAAACATCGGAATTCTGATGGAGGCGCTTTCGTTCGATTCACACCAGAATCTGATCCCGCTCTATATGGACAGAGTGCTTAAGACTCGCTATGCAAGTGATGAGGAATCCAGAGCAATGCTGGACATCGTCATCAACAGCGCTGTGAGTGATATTGGTCAGAACGCATTTGAGGATGTTATTACCGTACCGTTGATCAAAGCAGTCTATATGACGAAGACCGACGTGATCAGCAGTACCTTGCAGAATATGACTCCCACCGTCCGCAGCGAAATTGCCAAGATGATAACGAGTATAAAACAATAAAAAAGGAGAGTTGAGTATGAATCCCAAAATTCGCTTGACCCGCGTGTTATTGCTTTTGTTGGTGTCAGTCTTCGTTCTGACCGCCTTTGCCGGTTGTAAGGAAGAGCCCGCGCCCACACCGCAAAGCACCGAAACCCTTGCCCCTCGCGAGGAGGAGCTTACCGACAATCTGCCCGAAAAGAACATGGAGGATTTTGAGCTTCGTTTCTATACCAACTCTCAGGAACGCTTTGACTGGGCAGACGTGACGCTCGTACCCGACAATTATTCGGGAGAGGAGGTCAACGACACGATGTTTGAGCGTAATGACTATATCTCCGAGCGCTTTAACTGCTTTATCACCGTAACGCAGGAAGCATCGACCAGCTTGGTTAATGATGCGAAGATCCAAAATCTTGCTATGAGCGGTGACAGCACGACGAGTCCCCATATCGTCATGCACTTTGACAAATGGATCATGAACAGCGCACAGTATTTCGTGGATTGGAGCGACGTCCCTTACGTTTCGATCGGCGCGGAGTATTGGAACCCCGGCGTTTCGGATCTGTTCAATATCAGAGACAAGCAGGTCGCGCTCTCGGGCAGCTTCAGCCTCAGCGTTCTTTCGAGAACCATAGTCCTGCTCTTTAACAAGGACATGTACGAGGATTACTACGGCGATATTTCGTCGATGTACGGCTACGTCACCAACAACGAGTGGACCATTGAGAAGTTCTACGAGCTGAGCGACGGCGTTGTGAACAACCCCGACGAGATCTGGGACGACACCGACCAATTCGGCGTTTCCTCTGCCTACAAGGAGCTTTATACGGTCCTGATGGTAGGAAGCGATATTCATTTCCTTGAGAAGGACGAGACGGGGATCCCCATGTTCTCGCTCCCGGGTGACAACTACGCGATCGACAAGATGCAAAGGATCCTGCAGCTTTGTCAGGACTATGACGTGCATTATACCACGTCGGCAGACGTTCACGAGCCGGACCCCAAGCAGTGCTTTGAGAACAACCGCACGCTGTTTGCCGTCAGAGAACTGTTCAAAATCCCCTCGGTGCGTTCCCAGATGGAGCAGGAGTTCGGTATTCTTCCCGCGCCCAAGTACGATACCGATCAAAAGGAATACAGAAACATTTCCTTCGCCGGAGAAATGGCTTGCCTGCTGATCACCGTTAAGGAGGAGGAGCTGGAAAACATCGGAATTCTGATGGAGGCGCTTTCCTTTGACTCCCAGCAAAAGCTGATCCCCATCTACAAGGATAAGCTTCTCAAGACGCGCTTTGCAAGTGACGAGGATTCGAGAGCAATGCTGGATCTGATCTTCAACACCACGGTCAGCGAGCTTGGCATCAACGTCTTTGAGGACATCGTTTCGGTTCCGCTGATCCAAGCGATCTACATGCCCAAGAAGGACGAGATCTCGAGCACGCTTTCGGGTATGACCTCCGTCCGCACCGAGATCTCCAAGATGCTGGAGAAGATCAAATGATCGATATTTGATCACCCATACAAGAACAAACAGTCATGACCACCAGCCGTGCTGGTGGCTTGCACAAGCCCCCTTGGGGCATTTCACACGCTGAGCCTATAGGCTCGTCGAATGATCCGCCACTTGCGGAAGTTGCCCCACTGCCACAGATGTGGCAACTATCCTTTAGCCTCCCTTGTGTAAAGGGAGGTGGCACGGCTTGCCGTGACGGAGGGATTGTTTTTTCTGATTTTTCACGAGTACAACCCCTCAGTCAGCTGCGCTGACAGCTCCCCTTACACAGGGGAGCCTTCCGCTGCGGCGGAAACTGTGCAAAGCTAAAGCTTTTTGGAACCACCAGCACAGCAAGTGATTTTCATTTCACAATAAAAGAAAAGGCCTCGATGAGGCCTTTTCTTTTTGCTTATTTTGCGTATACTCCTTCCCAAAACCGTGAAAACTGATCGTATTAAAAT
>JAZRIE010000242.1:0-2099 GCA_045645105.1 Eubacteriales bacterium
CGATCATGAACAAGTTTTCGGACAGTGAGGAGGATATTATCGTATGAAATTTTTGTCAAGATTTTATATCGGTCTGATCTTTTTGATCCTCTACGCGCCGATCCTTGTGGTCATTCTGTTTTCGTTCAACCAATCGGGAAGCCTGAGCAGCTTTTCGGGCTTTTCAGTGTATTGGTACCGTGAGCTCTTCCGCGACAAGGAAGCTCTGAGCGCACTCAAAAACTCGCTCTTTTTGGCGGTGGCATCCTCGCTTCTCGCTACGTTGATCGGTACGCTCGCGTCCTTTAGCATCGCGCGCGCCAAGAGCCGTCGCTATCAGCGCATGATGGAGAGCGTTTCCAATGTTCCCATGATGAACCCCGATATCGTAACGGGTGTATCGATGATGCTTCTGTTCGTGGGCGTGGGCGCGATCGTCGGTCTTTCCGATACGCTCGGAATGTGGACCATGCTTCTGGCGCACACCACCTTTAACCTGCCTTACGTCATTCTGTCGGTGCTTCCCAAGTTCCGTCAGATGGATAAGAACCTCACCGAAGCCGCGCTCGATCTCGGATGCACGCCCGCGCAGACCTTTTTCCGCGTGGAGCTTCCGTGCATCATGCCGGGTGTGATCTCGGGACTGATGATGGGCTTTACGCTGTCGCTCGACGACTTCGTTATCAGCCATTTCGTAAGCTCCCCCGATTTCAAGACGCTTCCGCTTTACATCTATAACCAGACCGCGCACGAGGTCAAGTTCAGTATGTACGCGCTCTGTACCCTGATGATCGTGGCAATTCTCGTTTTGCTGATCGCCGTCAACGTGGCGGGAAGCGCAGGGGAGAGCCGTCAGCGCAAAAAACATCTGAGGCAGATGGGAGGGCAAAAGTAAGATGAAAAAATTTGTTCTTTCATACGCAACGCTTCTGTTGCTTCTCACGGTGATCTGTGTCACGCTTACCGCCTGCAACGGCGCGAGCGGGGAAGTGGAAACACTGTACGTCTACAATTGGGGCGAATACATTTCGGATGGCTCGGAGGAGTCGGTCGACGTTAACGCCGCATTTGAGGAATACTGTCGCGAGACGCTTGGACGAAACGTAAAGGTCAATTATTCCACTTTTTCGAGCAACGAGGATATGTACGCCAAGATCAGCAGCGGCTCTGCGAGCTACGACGTGATCATTCCGTCGGATTACATGATCGAGCGCATGGTGGCGGAGGATATGCTCCTGCCCCTGGAGATCTCCAGGATCCCCAACTATCAGTATATCGACGACGCCTTTAAGGGCGAGAACGTCTACTATGAGGACGACAGCGAGAACACCTACTCCATACCCTATTTTTACGGTATGGTAGGCGTGATCTACAACAGCGACATCGTCGCCGAGGACGACGAGCAGCTCGGCAGCTGGGCGCTTATGTGGGACGACGACTACAGTGGAGATATTTTGCAGTTCAACAATAGCCGTGACGCTTTTGGTACGGCGCTCTATTATCTCGGTTACGACGTCAACGAAGCGACCGAGGCACAGTGGAAGGAAGCATTGGAGCTTCTGAAAACGCAAAAGGAAGTTGTTCAGGGCTACGTCATGGACGAGATCTTTAACAAGATGAAGAGCGGCTCTGCGGCGGTCGCGGCGTATTACGCGGGCGACTTCCTTGCCATGCACGAGGATAACGAGGCGTTGGAGTTCTTTTACCCGAAGGAAGGGACGAACATTTACGTGGATGCCATGTGTATTCCCAAGAATGCTAAGAACGCAGACCTTGCACACGAGTATATCAACTTTATGTGCAGCGAGGAGATCGGCGTTGCCAATGCGCTCTACACCTATTATGCGTCGCCCCTGACCACGGTTCTGGCGAACGACGAGTACCAGAGCACGATGGCAGAGGTACACGAGAACGCCATTGACATTCTTTACGGCGAGCAGACGCAGACCGTGCCCACGCAGGCGTATCTCAATCTCAGCCCCGACCAGCTGACCATGGTCAACTCGCTGTGGGAGGAATTGAAGGTCGAGAGCAGTATCGGCGTCGGTATTTACGTTTGTTGCTTTACCATTCTCGGCGCGCTCGTGCTGTTGGTGGTATGGCAGATCCTGAAGAAACGC
>JAZRIE010000243.1:0-5430 GCA_045645105.1 Eubacteriales bacterium
GACGACGACCAAATAGGCTCCGCCCCCTCCCCCGCTCCGCGCCTCTCCGAGGAAGAACAAGAATTTTTAAAGCAAAAAGGGCTTCCCGAGGAGTACGTGTCGGCAAGGCTGGAGCGCGCCGCCAAGTACGCACAAATCAGCCACCGTCCGATAGCCGACCTTCTCACAGAATGGTGGCAAGCCGACCGCACGCAAGCACCGTGGAAGCAAACAACCACCACACGCGCACAAAGAAGCCCTCCGATGCCTCTGTCTGCGTCGTCGTTCGACACCGACGATTTTCTTCAAGCCGCACTCAATTATTCCTCGCGCATCATGGAGCACAGCCTCGCGAACGAAGCGGCGACGTAAAAAAGACCATACGGTTTGAGGGAATTTTATGCAGGGCGCGTTATTCCTTGATAAAACAACACTCTTGGAGTTTTCAGGGTCTCGGTGGCCCCTGAAAACTTGCGGGAGCCATCATTCCGTCTGTCCGCCCACTTCCCCACACATGCCCAAAATAAAAGAACGAGGCACAAGCTGCCCCGTTTCATCTGTCTTATATTTGCTTTAAAAGTTTTTGAGGGGTTTGGGGAACTTTTTTCAAAAAGTTCCCCAAGAAAAGCCGCGTCCCCGCATCCCCGCGTCCCGCGATATCACAAGAACAAAGCCATGCCGAAGGAGCGCGCGCCGAGGTCTACGAGACGACACATGACGGCGGCGAGAGGGAGCGAAAGAAGGATCGCAAAGAGAAGGACGAGTGTCAGCTCGCAGACGGCAACACGACGAACACCGTGATGGGTTGCTCCGCAAAGGTGCAGAACGGCTCGCTCAGAGCGTCGGGCACGGAATTGCTCACAGAGCAGGTTGACCACACCGATCAGCGTCACGGTGAGCGCCGCGAGGAAGGCGTCGTCAAGGAGCGTCAGATACCCGTCCATGGTCTTGGATAGTCCGCCGAACAGGTCGCCCGCACCAATGACAGCCGCACCGTAGGGCTCAACGAGCGAAAGAAGCGCCTCACGGTCGACCGAGCCGTCGGTCAGTACGCACATCGTGTCGTTTTTCATACCGAGCGCGACGGCATCAAAATAAACGAGGCTGACGTTGGTATCCACGATCTCGGAGACCGTAAAGTCGCCGCGACAGCCCTTGACCGATACCGTCATACGGTCACCGACACGCACACCCTCCATCGACGCGATCCCCGTGGAGACCGCGATCTCGCCCGCGTGGGGGATCCTTTCGGGGAGAATATCGGCATGCACGCAGGCGTTGGCATCCCCCGCGAGAGAAAGCCCCAGCACCACCGCTCCCGACTCCAGATCGACCTCGGGAAAATAAGCAAATCGAAGCGTGGCGTCAACGCCGTCAAGAGAGTCGGTCAGCACCTCAAGCGTCTCGTTGGCATTGACCACAAGGGTGTCGGCGATCAGAAAATCCTCCAATTGGTCACTCTGCCGCGCCAATACCGTCGTGCAGGTCACGATGGTCAAAAGCAGGGAGAGAAGCAGCACCGAGAGCCGTGCCACCTGCGAGAGCGGCGCGCTGACGCGCAGATTTTTGAGCGCGAGCCAGAGCGACGGCATGGGACGCGAGGCGCAGGACAGCGCGCGTATGCCAAGCCCTGCAACGGCTTTCAGGATCACGGGAACGACGATGTAGACGCACCAGACGAGCGAAAGCAGGACCGCGACGCAGGAGAGATATCGGTGCGTTGGCGGCACGAGTGGGAGAGACACGGTCGAAAGACAGAGCAGGACAGTGGCAACAGCCCCTGCCCCACGGCGCGTCGGCGCGGCTTCCCTGCCGTCACGCGCACCCGATCGTTTTTCGTTGCGTCGGGTGGTACAAAGGTGGATCAAGGTACTGCCCCCCATGAAAACGACCGCCCAAAGAAGCCCGAACACCGCCCCCGTGACACCGACCGAAACAGGCTCGGTCTGCCACGCGTAGGCAAGACTCGTCACGCGCAGGAGCGGTGCGGAGAGAAAAACGCCACCAATGCCGCCAAGGACGGCGTAGAGGAGGCTCTCCCCCATTTGCAAGCACGAAAGCTGTCCCACGGTCGCACCGCAGGAGCGGAAAATGCCGTATTCCAGACTTCTGCCCGATTGCAAAAGCTTGAGAGAGGTCGATACCAAAAGCGCGGTCAGGATCAAAAGAAGCAACGCGGGGATCCAGAGCGCGACGTTCTGGATCACCTCCTGCGAATGGATCTTCACGGCAGGATCGGTGGTCTCCACAAGCTTATCGGAAAAGGCGGGCGACGCCGCAAGTCGATCGTGTATCGCGGACACGCGGGCAGGATCGTTTGCCTTGATCAAAAGCCGTGTGTAAGGCAAAAAGGAGTCGCCGAGGGCTCCAATGGCAGGCACGCGGACCGAAAGCGCTTGCGTCAGACTCGTGATCGGCACGAGCAGATCGGTCTCGGTCAAAAGCCCCTCGTTGGCGGCGATTGCCTGCACGAGGAAGGTGTATTCGGTCTCCAGCACGCGCAGGTTGAGAGAGTCGCCCACCGAAAGCCCAAGCTCGCGCGAGAGCGACTCAGAGATCACGGCGGAGCTGCGCAGGTTTTGTGCGGTGAACTCGCCGTATTCAAGATAATGGAATTGATAAAACGCATCGGCACGCGTCAGCTCCACGGCAGAAAGCGCAAGCGGCCGCAAGCCGTCCTCACCGCGGGTAAAGCCCGTGAGCCGAAACTCGCCGAGACCCGCGCCTTCCCCGCCAACGATCGCCTCGGCATCCTCGGAAAAGAGCATGCGCGTGTCGCTGTCGCCGCGCAACAGGACGGTAAGGTCGCCCAGCTCTGCCTCCGCGCCGTATACCTCGTAGAGGTGCGACGTAAACATAGCGGGCAGACGGAACGCCGTGACCGCAATGGCGGTGGACGCCACGACGGTGAGCAGGATCAGAAGCGGCTGTACGGGAGCGCGCAGAAGCGTGCGGAGCAGATGCTTGAAAAAGACTCTCATGATTCGGTCAACCGCCCATCCGAAAGAGTCACCGTGCGGTTACCGTAGCCCGCCGTGAGCGTACTGTGCGTGACCTGAATGACCGTGACACCGAGCGTTCGGTTCAGCTCGCGCAAAAGCGCCATCACTTCCTCGGTCGAACGCGCGTCAAGGCTTCCCGTTGGCTCGTCCAGCATCAGCACCGAGGGGTTATGCACCATAGCACGGGCGATGGCAACGCGCTGACGCTCCCCTCCCGACATAGTCTTGGGAAACGCGCCAAGCAGATGTGAGATGCGAAGGATCTCGGCAAATTCCTTCATGCGCTTGCGCCCCTCGCGCAGATCGGCGCGGTCAAGCACGAGCGGGAGCAGGATATTGTCCTCTCCGTTGAGGGTTGGGACGAGATTGAGCGACTGATAGACGAAGCCCAGCGAGGTGCGGCGCACTCTTGCAAGCTCGCGCTCACGCATGGCGGTCAGGTCGTGACCGTCAAGCATCACACGCCCCGCGTCGGGACGCAGATTGCCCGCTAAGATCGACAGAAGCGTGCTTTTGCCGCTTCCGCTCTCGCCCATAATCGACAAGAACTCCCCGCGCGCGACAGAAAGTTCAACGCCCGCGAGAATGGTCTGTTCTCCGTAGCTCTTATGCAGATTGCTTGCTTGCAGCATGAGCGGTCTCCTTTCCAACGCCCGAAAGGACGTAATACAAATAAGGTGCTTTGGTGGCAAGATAGGCGTTGAGCGCGGCACGCACCGCCTCTGCCCGCGCGTCGGTCGGGGCTTCGGCACACGCCGCGATCGACGCGCGGAGCGCATCGGCATCCGCCTCTCCCGCGGCATCGAGAAAGGCTTGGCAATCCGCCAGAACGCCAAGCTGGGAAAGGATCTTCTTCTCCTTCTCGCTCTCGGTGGCGGCGTGAGTCTCAACGGCGGTCAAAAGTGCCGAAAGCTCGGAGTCACATTCGACGAGCAGACGGCAGACGGTATGGATACGCGCGGTCTCGTCGTCACCAAAGGCAATGGCTTGGGTGTCGGCGGCAGTCATGCGCGTGGCGGCAGCGCGGTAGAGCGACAGCAACGACGGCATCACGCACGCCGCGCGCGCAAAATAGCCCTCGTCGGCAAGCACGCCAAGCTCTGCCTTGATCGGCGTATTGCGACGCTTGGGCGCGGCTTCCTCAAGCAGCTCACCCACAAGGCTCCATTGATCGGTCGTCAGCGACAGCTCGAAAAACCGCGACGACTGCCGCGAAAGAATGGCGGTCAGCTCCCCCGCGCTCAAGCCGTAGCCGAGGTCGTCCCCCCACGCAGAAACACCACCCGCGACCGACGATGCGGCAAAGGTCAGGATCTCGGCGGCGGCGCAAAAGCCGTCCTCGCCAAGAACGCTTGCAAGGCGATCCTGCATCGATGCGTAATGCTCGGCATCGTCAAGATACCACGCGTAACCGTATTTTTCATAGCGGTCACGGCAGGACTGCTCACGCGACGCAAGCCATACGGCGATCGCGGCGTATCCAAGCTTCCCCGCCCGCGTGCTTCCGAAAAGCGGCAGATTGCGTTGATAAAAGACGATCCACAGTGACCACGCGTCGGTCTCGCCGCTCTCGGCAAGGGTGCGCTCCGCCGAGGTCAGCACGGCTTCGATCTCCTCGGGGTAGATCGGAATGGCGGCAAGCATGGGAATGAGACCTCTTCGCACCGTCTCGGTCAGGGCTTGCTTTTCGGCATCCTTCAGGATCAGCCCCTCGGTAAGACGGACGACCTCGGCGACGATCTCGGTCATGCGCGCGGCGTAGTGCTCGCGCAATTCTTCGGGATAGACCGCTGGGGGCGTTTCGACCGTCAAGGCAATACGATCGACGGGCGCGGTCTCGATCGGTGCGGGCTTGCTTGCGCAGGACACGCATCCGAGCAAAAAACAAAAGGTGAGCGCAAATGAAGCCACGCGGAATAAAATGCTTTTCATATGCTCTCTCCTTTCATCTTTTGCAAATAGGGGGAACGCGCAAGGGGCGCGCTCCTTTTCGGTTTGTTTACGACAGTGTCACAAACGCTTCGGGAATCCGCCGAGGCGTACCTTGACGGATTCCCTTTTTTGTGTGTAATTACTTCTGTTTTTCGGATTCGGTGACTTCTTCCTTCACTTCTTCCTTCGGAAGCTCAACCCAATCCTCCTTGGGCTCTTCCTTGTCGGTTACGGTGCCGTCCTCCTTGGGATCTTCCTTGTCGGTTACGGTGCCGTCCTCCTTAGGATCTTCCTTGTCGGTTACGGTGCCGTCCTCCTTGGGCTCTTCCTTGTCGGTTAAAGTCGGATCGTAGCCATGTCGTTCTGTGGGCCAAGGAGTTGAATTACTAAGTTGTCTTCCTAAGACCGCTTGGCCTCCGACTTGTCCTCCTTGGGATCTTCCTTGTCGGTTACGGTGCCGTCCTCCTTAGGATCTTCCTTGTCGGTTACGGTGCCGTCCTCCTTGGGCTCTTCCTTG
>JAZRIE010000244.1:0-3432 GCA_045645105.1 Eubacteriales bacterium
GTGAGGGCGACGTTGTGATCGCGCTGGCATCCAGCGGCGTTCACTCCAACGGTTTCTCGCTTGTTCGCAAGGTGTTCGATATTGATAACAACAACCCCGCACTTTACGTTGCGAATGAGGCGCTTGGCGGCAAGACCATTGCCGAAACGCTCCTCACGCCCACCCGTATCTACGTTAAGAGCATTCTCGCGCTCCTTGAAAAGGTAAACGTCAAGGGCATCAGCCACATCACGGGCGGCGGATTTTATGAGAACATTCCGAGAGCCATTCCGAAGGGGCTGACCGCAAAGATTACAAAATCCGCGATCAAGGTGCTTCCCATCTTTGATCTGATCGCCAAGACGGGCAACGTTCCCGAGCGTGATATGTACAACACCTATAACATGGGCGTTGGTATGAGCGTGGTGGTTCCTGCCACTGAGGTCGAGACGGCGCTTGAGATCCTCAAAGCCCACGGCGAGGACGCCTATGTGATCGGTGAGATCGTAAAGGGCGACGACGGAGTGGTATTATGTTAAACGAAACAAAGATCGCCGTTCTCGTTTCGGGCGGCGGTACGAACCTGCAGGCGCTGATCGACGCGCAAGGACGCGGCGAGCTTGGAAACGGACGCATCTCTCTTGTGGTCGCGTCCAAGGCAGGCGTGTACGCGCTCGAGCGCGCGGCGCAAAACGGGATCGCGTCAAAGGTGCTGTCCCGCAAGGATTACGACAGCATCGCGGCGTATTCAAAGGCTCTTGCCGATACGCTGGAAGGGGAAGGGATCGACCTTGTCGTGCTCGCAGGCTTCCTTACGATCATCGACGAGCAGATGTACGAGCGGTTTCCCAACCGTATCTTAAACGTCCACCCCGCGCTCATTCCGTCGTTCTGCGGAAAGGGCTATTACGGACTGCACGTCCACGAGGCGGCTCTTGAGAAGGGCGTCAAGGTCTCGGGGGCAACGGTACATATCGTCACACCCGAATGTGACGCAGGACCGATCGTTCTACAAAAGGCTGTGGAGGTTCTGGAGGATGACACCCCCGAAACACTGCAACGTCGCATCATGGAGGAGGCTGAGTGGAAGATCCTTCCCGCGGCGGTCAAGCTCTTTTGCGACGGTCGCATCACGGTAGAAAATCAAAAAGTATACATAAAAGGAGAAACGAAATGAAGGTCACGAGCATTGCAAGCGAGCTGAATTCGCTTGCCTACCACGGCAGAGGTATTATCATCGGCAAGAGTGCCGACGGAAAAAAGGCGGTCACCGCATACTTTATCATGGGCAGAAGCGAGAACAGTCGTAACCGCGTGTTCGTTGCCGAGGGCGACGCTATGCGTACCAAGGCGTTCGACGAGTCCAAAATGACCGATCCGCACCTGATCATCTATTATCCCGTCCGCGTGCTTGGCAACAAGACGATCGTCACCAACGGCGACCAGACAGATACCATCTACGATCTGATGGACAAGCAGATGACCTTCGAGCAGGCTCTCCGCACGCGTGAGTTTGAGGACGACAAGCCCAACTTCACCCCCCGTATTTCGGGTATCATCCGTCTTGAAAAAGAGGGCATGAATTACGCCATGTCGATCCTGAAGAGTGCCGAGGGCGACGACTCTTCGTGCGAGCGCTTCACCTACGCGTACTCCAACCCGATCGCGGGCAGAGCAAAGTTCATTCACACCTACAACGGCGACGGCAATCCGCTCCCGTCCTATGAGGGCGAGCCGAAAACGCTCGAGCTTCCCGACGCCGACATCGACACCCTGACCGACCTGATCTGGAAAAACCTCAACGAGGATAATAAGGTCTCTCTGTTCGTCCGTTACATCGACATCGCAACCGGCGAGACCGAGACGAGAATCGTCAACAAGAACAAATAATCAAGGCGCAAATAAATGCCCCTCGCGTCACAAACGAATATCGCACAAACGATAAAATGATCGCAAACCTGTAGGGACAGGCGTCCTCGACTGTCCGTTGCAAGGAATCATAACCTTACAAAATGGCTTTTCGAAATTTTTATGCAACAATTCTCGCCGTGTGAAACCGCAAAACCGTTCGTTGCGGACAGTCGAGGACGCCTGTCCCTACAAGCAAAATCGTTGCACCCAACCACAGCCGCATAAAATGGCGGTATTCCAAAAACGGACGCACAAACACGCAAGTGCCGTGCCCCTACAAGGTAAAATGTTGCACAATCGAACGTTTGGTATTTCCCACTTGATTTTTTCGGATAATAATTAAAGGAGCTACAAAAACTATGAAAGAATTTGAACTGAAATACGGCTGTAACCCCAACCAAAAGCCTTCCAAGATTTATATGCAGGACGGAAGCGAGCTTCCGATCACCATTCTGTGCGGTCGTCCCGGATATATCAACTTCCTCGACGCGTTCAACTCGTGGCAGCTCGTCAAGGAGCTGAAGGCGGCACTCGGTATGCCTGCCGCAACCTCGTTCAAGCACGTCAGCCCCACCTCGGCGGCTGTCGGTATTCCGCTCCCCGAAAAGCTGAAAAAGGCTTGCTTCGTGGACGATATCGAGGGACTTGACGAATCTCCCTTGGCTTGCGCGTTCGCAAGAGCCAGAGGCACCGACAGAATGTGCTCGTTCGGTGACTGGATCGCCCTCTCTGAGGTCTGCGACGTCACCACGGCAAACCTTATTAAGCGCGAGGTGTCCGACGGCGTGATTGCCCCCGGATACGAGCCCGAGGCTCTTGAGATCCTTAAGTCCAAGAGAAAAGGGAACTACAATATCGTACAGATCGATCCCGACTATATCCCCGCCGCGCAGGAGACCAAGCAGGTCTTCGGCATCACCTTTGAGCAGGGAAGAAATAACTTTGAGATCAACGAGGCACTTCTTGAAAATCTCGTCACCGAGAACAAGAACCTGCCCGACGCCGCAAAGCGTGATCTGATCATTGCACTCATTACGCTGAAATACACCCAATCCAACTCGGTCTGCTACGCCGTGGACGGTCAGGCGATCGGTGTTGGCGCGGGTCAGCAGTCGCGTATCCACTGCACACGTCTGGCAGGCGGAAAGGCGGACACGTGGCAGCTCCGTCAGCACGAGAAGGTGCTGAACCTGCCGTTCCTGCCCACGCTCGGTCGTCCCGACAGAGATAACGTCATCGACGGTTATATCAACCAGAATGAGGAGGACGTTTGCGCCGACGGCAATTGGCAAAAGTACTTTACCGAGCAGCCCGCGCCCTTTACCCGCGAGGAGCAGACCGCGTACCTTGCAACGATCAGCGGTGTCGCGCTCGGCTCGGATGCCTTCTTCCCGTTCAGCGACAATATTGAAAGAGCTAAGAAGAGCGGCGTTTCCTACATCGCGGAGCCGGGCGGATCGATCCGCGACGATGCTGTGATCGAGTGCTGTAACAAGTACGGCATGACCATGGCGTTTACCGGCATGAGACTCTTCCACCATT
>JAZRIE010000245.1:0-3042 GCA_045645105.1 Eubacteriales bacterium
TAGGTGAGCATCGAAAAGATCAGACTATCGACCTCGTTCATCGGGGCTTGTGAAAAGGTCAGATCTCCGCGCCAATTGAGATAATCGTATAATGTTCCCATGGTTCGAATGACCTCCTTTTTGGGTAAACCTTCCCTTAGCACCCATGATAGAGCCGCTTGCTTTCGTAGACCGGCTCACAGGTTAAGTGTATTCCCAGCTTTTTCATGGTATTCTCGTCATTCTCCGAAAGAATGACCGACGAATGCATCTCGCAACGACGAAGCAGAGGCAGCTGCTCCTGTGCCTGCGCCGCGATCGGGTCTGTGACAGCACAGATCGACAGTGCGATCAGGATCTCGTTGGGATGCAGTCGCGGATTTTTGCTGCCAAAAGACTTGACCTTGAGATTGGTGATCGGCTCAAGAATCTCGGGCGAGATCAGGTCGATGCGGTCGTCGATCCCCGCCAGCGTTTTAAGAGCGTTGAGCAATGCCGCTGAGGTCGCGCCGAGAAGTCGCGAGGTCTTGCCCGTAACGATACGTCCGTCGGCAAGCTCGATCGCCACGGCAGGCTTACCGCCCGTGGATTCGGACTTCTGCCGCGCAGCCTCGGCAACGCGTCTGTATTCGGTGTCCACACCTGCCGACTGCATGATAAGCTTGAGCTTTTCAACGTCGCGCGCGTCGCCGCTTCCCTTTCGCTGGTTGGAAAGTGCGGTGTAATAGCGACGCACGATCTCCATTTTTGCCGCCGCGCACACGGCATCGTCGTCAAAAATGCAGTTCCCCGCCATATTCACTCCCATATCGGTGGGCGACTTATAAGGCGACTCCCCGTTGATGCGACGGAACATCGCGTTGAGCACGGGAAAGATCTCCACGTCGCGATTGTAGTTGACCGTCGTCTCGCCGTAGGCCTCCAGATGGAAGGGGTCGATCATATTCATATCGTTCAGATCTGCCGTAGCCGCCTCGTAAGCGATGTTCACGGGGTGCTTCAGGGGCAGATTCCAGATCGGGAAGGTCTCAAACTTTGCGTATCCGGACTGCTGTCCGCGCTTGTGGTCGTGGTAGAGCTGACTCAGACAGGTCGCCATTTTTCCGCTACCGGGACCCGGCGCGGTGACGATCACGAGCGAGCGTGAGGTCTCGATATAGTCGTTTTTGCCCAGCCCCTCGTCGCTGACGATCGCGTCGATATCCGAGGGATAGCCCGGAATTGAGTAGTGACGGTAGACCTTGACGCCGAGCGACTCGAGACGCTTTTGGAATTTTTGAGCGGCGGGCTGATCCTGCCAACGCGTCAGCACGATGCTCCCCACGTAAAGACCGAAGTTGCGGAAGGCGTCGATCAAACGAAGCGTGTCAAGATCGTAGGTGATGCCGAGATCTCCGCGTACCTTGTTCTTTTCAATGTCGTTTGCGTTGATCGCGATCACGATCTCCGCCTGATCCTTGAGCTGGATCAGCATGCGGATCTTACTGTCGGGTGCAAAGCCGGGGAGAACGCGCGCGGCGTGGTAATCGTCAAAGAGCTTGCCGCCAAACTCCAGATAAAGCTTGCCGCCAAACTGTGCGATACGCTCACGGATATGCGCCGATTGCATGGCGATATATTTTTCGTTGTCAAAGCCGATCTTGTACATCTCAAAAAATCCTTTCCGTCATACCCTGCCGCTTATCAGACGGTATTGTCCGTCTCCGTCCGCGGTCAGACTGCTGTTATAGAATGCCGCCGACGCGCGGATCAGTTGGTTGGTATCGGCAACGCTCGCCGTCTCATACGACGAATGCATTGCAAGCTGTGCCATGCCGATGTCAACGGTGATCAGCGGTACGCGCGTGTTGGAAATGCTTCCAAGCGTGGAGCCGCCCGCCATATCGCTTCGGTTGGCGTAATATTGTACGGGGACGTCCGCCTCCTGACAGATCTTTGCAAAGAGTGCCGCCGACACACCGTCGGTGGTGTATTTCTGCGCCGCGTTGGTCTTGATCACCACGCCGCCGCCCATCACGGGGGCGTTTTGCGTGTCGCTCAGCTCGGGATGATTGGGGTGCTTTGCGTGCGCGTTGTCGGCGGAGACCATCATCGACGATGCAAGCAGTCTGCGCTTGTCCGCGCCGACCGACTCACAGATGCGGTCAAGCACGTCGGAGAGGAAGACCGAGCCCGCACCCTGCTTGGTCGCGCTTCCCGTCTCCTCGTTGTCGGCGGCATAGTAGACCGAAACCGTGTCGGGCGTACCCTCGGATTCGATCAAGCCGCAAAGCGTTCCGTAAGCGCACATCAGGTTGTCGATGCGAGGCGCTGAGAAGTATTCGTCGTGCGCCCCCCATACACTGCCTGCGGCACGCGAGACGACGTAAAGGTCCATGCCGGCGATCTCGTCCTTGGAGCATCCAAGCTCCCCTGCCACGAACGAAGTCAGCGAGAAGGGCTCGCCGCCAACCTCGGAGATCAGGGGCAGCGTGTCTATAGCAGGGTTATAGTTATATCCCGAATTGACCGTGCGGTTCATATGGATCGCAACGCTTGGGATCAGGAGCAGATCGCGGTCGATCTTGAGTGTTTTTTGCGTGAATTTGCCGTCCTTTTCAAGGATCACACGACCTGCCAGCGAGAGCGGACGGTCGAACCAAGAGGCAAGGATCATACCGCCGTAGACCTCGGTATTGAGGCGCACGTAGCGGTTGCAGGAGACCGATTCCCCGCACGGCTTGACCTTGAACATGGGCGAGTCGGTGTGGCTTGCCATGATCATAAAGCCACGCGGCGCGTTTGCGGGAATGTGAAACGCAATGATCGACGAGCTGTTCCGCGTAACGTAATATTTACCGCCCGCGACAAGATCCCACGCATCAAATTCATTCAAACGGCAAAAGCCCGCCCCCTCGAGACGTTCGACGGTCGCTTCCACAGCATGAAACGCCGTGGGGCTTTCGCGTATAAAATCAAGCAATTCATTGGTGCGTTTGATCTCTTGTGTGTTCATTCTCCGTCTCCGCCTTTCGCAGTTTTACATAGATATGTTTATTATAACATATATTTTTAATAAAATCA
>JAZRIE010000246.1:0-7799 GCA_045645105.1 Eubacteriales bacterium
TGATCGTGCTCCCTTCTAAAATTTCTCTTGGATAAAAGTTTTGGTCAAGCTTTTTCAAAAGCTTGTGGGGTGGAGGGGCAACGCCCTCCTCGCCGTCCGCAGACGGCGAAATACTCCCCTCGGCGCTTTTCTTTTTGCAAGCTTTTTCTTTTGCGCCTACATGGTCAAAAGAAAAAGCGACTAAGGAATTTATATGATTTAAATGTTTTGAATCCTTTTTGTCCACAAACCGCCTATTGCTTCAAAAAGCTCCGTCTGCAAAGCAGAGCCACGCCAGCGGCGTTGTCTGCCGAAAACTGCGGCTCGGCAAAATAGGTGTTCTGCCGCTTGCCAAGCACGCCCTGCAGATAGCGGTTGCTCATCACACCGCCCGCGTATACGATCGGAAGCGACGGAATTTTCTCGTCGAGCTGTGCCGTCATCTCACATAGCGTTGCCCCGATAAAAGCGAGAACATACGCGCTGACGCAGGCTCTGTCGCCCGACTCGTCCCAAAGCTTCTTTGCAATGTTCTGAAGCCCCGACAGATTGCATTTTCCGTCCCGCACGCTGATGCGCGGCTTGGGAAGCTTCCCCGTATAAGTCTTTGCCAGAGCCTCAAGCTCCTTGCCGCACGGAAACGACAGTCCCATCATCACGCCCGCGCGGTCGATCGCCTGCCCTGCGTTGAGGTCGGCGGTCTCACCCACAAGCGTGACCGAAAAGCCCTTTTCCGACGGTACGACGTGCAAGACCTCGGTCGTCCCACCCGAGACGTGAAACGCCGCGAAGGGAGACTGCAGAAGCCGCTCGCTCTCGCCCGACGAGTAGAGCGCCGCCATGATATGCCCGTCCTGATGCGAAAACCGATAGACGGGGACATCGAGTGCCGCCGCGAAGGACTCCGCCGCCGCAACCCCCGAGAGGAAGCACGGCATATACGAGCCCTCGACCTCGCGCGGACGCGACGAGCATCCCACAGCTCTCACCGTAAAGCCGCGCAATGCCTCGCGCAGCTCCTCGGTCAGGGTCGGCAGGTTACGAACGTGAGAGAATACCGCGTCGCTCTGCCGCAGTCCGCACTCCCCATCCTTGACGGGAAGCGGACGCTTGAGATTGGCAACCACCTCGCCCGCCTCGGTACAGACCGCCACCGACGTGGTGTAGTTGCTGGTATCAAACCCGACGAAGCAATACTCGCTCATGCCTTTTTTGCCGCCTCGATCTCGTCCTTTGCTCCGTTGAGCAGACCGTTTACAAAGGCGCGCATTTTGGCGTCGTCGTACTTCTTGACCAGCTCAATTGCCTCGTTGATCGAAACCGCCGAGGGAATATTTTCAACGTAGAGCATCTCGTAGATGCAAAGACGGATGGCACTGCGCGACACGGGGGTGATGCGTGCCGTCTTCCAGCCCTTGGAATGACGCTCGATGATCGCGTCGATCTCGGCAAGATGCTCTCGCACGCCGAAATAGACGGTTTTGATATAGTCGTTGTCCGCGACCTCGCGGTTCTCCTCGGAAACGGCAAAGATCGCCGTGGGCTCGTCCTCGGTACGGAATTCGGTTTCAAACAACAAACGGAAGGCTTCCTCGCGTGCCTCTTTTCTTGTCATGGCTGCCATGGTTGACGTGATTTCCTTTCTTTTTTCCAATTGCCCCTTGAGGTATTCCTCAAGTTTGCATAAATATCCATCCTATACATTATACAACGAAAAATCAATTTCGTCAACACTAAAATGAATATATTTTATTATTATTTAATATTTATAGAATAAAAAAGCATATTTTTATCAAGAAAGCGAGTGAATGGGGCTTATGGTTCTTACAAAATTCCGATTTGTGATCGAATTTTTGCTTATTTTGTTGGTTCTGTGCCTGATCGCGGCGGCGTTCTCCTTTGCCGCGATTTTTTTCGGCACACCCTCCTCCCCCGTGCAAAACCAGCCGCACAAAAAGGCGTTTACGGTGGTCTTGGACGCGGGACACGGCGGCGAGGACGGCGGGGCGGTCAGCGCGTCGGGAATATACGAAAAGGACCTGAACCTGCGCGTCGCCTCCCTCGTGCGCGAGCTTTTGGAAGCCAACGGCGTGACCGTGGTGATGACGCGTGAGACCGACACGCTTCTCTACGACCGAAACGTTGATTACCATGGGCGCAAAAAGGCCCTCGATCATGCCGAGCGGCTCAGGATCGGACAGACGACCGAAAACAGCATCTTCGTCAGCATTCATATGAACGCATACCCCCAAACGCAGTATCACGGTCTGCAGGTATGGTACTCCCCCAACGACCCCCACTCAGCGGAAATTGCCGAGACCATTCAGTCCACGGTCAGGGAGCATTTACAGCCCGAAAACACGCGACGCACCAAGGCGGCAACGAGCAGTATCTATCTCTTGCACCATTTGAACACTCCCGCCGTGCTGATCGAGTGCGGATTTCTTTCCAATCCCGAGGAAGCCGCGAGCCTTGCGGAAGACGAATATCAGCGCAAGCTTGCCTTTTTGATCTTTTTGGCGATTATGGAAGCAGGGGGGTAAAAAAGAAACCCAAGGTCTTCACGAACACCTTGGGTTTCTTTTTCCTTGACTTGCCGTCTACGAAACAACGGAATCTGCCACCACAACACCGTCCTCTAATTTGATGATACGCTGACATTGATTGGCAACATCCATATCATGTGTAACAATAATAACCCCAACACCGCTTTGATTGATCTTTTTTAACAGCTCCATTACCTTTTCGGTGTTTTCTCCATCCAACGCCCCCGTAGGCTCGTCTGCCAAAATGTAGCGCGGATAGTTGACAATGGCGCGTGCAATCGCAACCCTCTGCATTTCGCCGCCGGAAAGATCCTTTACCTCACGCTCGGTCAAGTATGCGATTCCTACCCGTTCCAACGCATCCTTTGCCTTTTGAAGCTTTTCCTTTTTCGTGTATTTTTTGTCCGAAAAGCTCAATGGCAAATACACGTTTTCCTGTACAGAAAAGTCGGAGACCAGAGAATAATGCTGCATCACGATTCCGATATTTTTATTTCGAAATGCCGCAAGCTCCTTTTCCGACAGATCGGCAATCGAAACTCCGTCTATCGTCAGCGTGCCTTTTTCAAACGGCTCGACACCTGCAATGATATTCAAAAGTGTGCTTTTTCCCGCCCCCGACGTTCCAATGATAGCCGTCATTTCATTTCCGATTGCAAGGGTCACTTCCTTCAGGGCAGAAAAACGGTGCTTGCCCTGCACAAATTCTTTGGTTAGTTTTTTGATTTCAATCATAGTCTACCTTTCCGATTTAAGAATCTTCCTTTAAAAGCTGTGTAACCGTTTTGTTCCGAAAGAGCAATCTCGTGACCAAAAATCCCACTGCCAAAACAAATCCGTAGAGTGCCAAGGATGTCAACACGTTGACAATTGACAACTCATACCATCCGTCAAGACTTCCCGAATTAACAAGCATCTGTGCAATGACCAAAACCGCAAGAATACTAATCACGATAACCCATGCAAGATTGAAAAGTGATAAATGTGTGCAATCCCGCTTGGTTCCCCCACAAAGCAGAAAGCAACTATAATAGCTATGATTGTTTTTCACCGATAATACGGTAAAACAAACTACACCTACAACACTTAACAAAACAAGACAAAGCACCAACGGCAGATATACCGTATATCCGTACATCAGATTTTCATGGCTGTTTGCCATCAGCGTATCGTAGGTAAATGACCAGCCTTGATTTTGACAGAGTTTGTAATTTTCCTCGTATTCAGCATCTTTAATCGATTGATCAAAGAACACGAATCTGCTGCTACACTCGGTGATCCACCGACCGCTCGTTACGTTTTTGGGATATATTTCGTTAATTCCGAAAAAGAAAATATCCTCTCGCATACAGGTTTTCACCAAATGATTCGCATTCGGCACATTTGTTCCCATTGATAAATCGATGTATTTTTGATCCTTATCCAGCACGCCGCAGATATAAACGTTGACGGTCGTTCCGTTCTGCATTTGCATATTTGCGGTTTTTCCCAATTTGTAATCCGATGTTTCCCGATTGATAACGATCGGATAGTAAAGTGTAGCTCCGACTTTTTTCGGTTCGGTCTCCCACGCGCCCTTTGAGAGCGAAATATCAAAGTTTTCCACAATTGCGCGGCTGTAAAAATTAACCCTTTCATGCGTGGTAAAAAAGCCGTACCGCAAGGTTGCAACGTTATGGGAAACATTCAGTGGGGACGCATCCAACCCCCGCCCCATATACAAAATCATTTTTTCGTTTTTCAAGGTTTTGACCATATCATAGCTGTCGCGTATCGTTTTCGCTTCGTAAAGCGCATAGTTGGAAGCCAACACACTGATGCTTATCATCACAGACAAAATCATATAAAGCAGTAAATTTTTGACGAACAACCGAAACGACATAGATACTTTATCAAAAAATGAATTCATCGTGTTTTCTTCCCCCTTCCCGATATAAAAATTTGCTTCCGATACTGATATTGAATCAAGGGAAGGAATATCAAAGTGATACTGACAGCATACAAAAGGTAGATAATCGCCACGCTATACAACGGCAGATAAGGGATAAATTCGGAATTGAGCATAGAGATCAACCGACCGATCACAGTTTGAAAAAGCAGTATTCCGGATGCAAAGGACAGCGTACATAAGCAGAGAATTTCTTGAAAGCTGATCCAAACAGCCCTTGTGACGGTACATCCCAACAAACGCAATGTGGAGATCATGCGCTTGTCCTCCTTCATAATATAGAGAAACAATCCAATAAAATTGATATTGACGATCAGTAAAATCAACACGAGCATGAGCATTTCAAGCCCGCTGACACAGTCCCAAAAGGAAAGATTATCGGATTTGATCTGAATATCCGCGTTGGGAAACATATTTTCGATTTTTGACAAAACGGTATTTTCGGTTTTTCGCGAGATGCTTCGATCTATCACAACGGTCAAATCCGTAAGTGTGGGAACGAACTCTATGGCGGCAGCATTGATCTCCCACTCTTCACGCGACGAAAGTGCGACGACCTCGTGAGAAACGCCGAAGATTTCCACATGATCGCCAACTCGCAAAGGTTTATCCGTATCCTGCCCATAGGCACTGACAATACATTGCGGGGTATCGTTGGATTGAAAATAAAACCCTGCTTTTAAATACAGGTCATTGACATTTTGATAATAATAGTTTATTTTTAGAGAATTTTCATGATGATTGGAAGCAAAACTAATGTGCTTAATAGACTCGGAGAAATCAGTACACAATTGCTCTGCTTTTTTGAGAAATTCATCCGTATTTTGACTATCATCCACCGTGATCGAAACGGTGGTGTCACCTTGATTATACGCTTGTATGGAGTTGATGTAAAGGAAAGCAAAGCAATATGCCATCACGGAACAAATCTGGCACACAACAAAAATAATCATAATCGGTCTGCTTCTTTTAAAATGTCTTTTTAACAAATGAATTACAGACATAACCGTCCCCCTTCCTACGAACATTTTACCAATATTATACCATATTGCGGAACAACTGTCAAGAAATTGTTTTGGATATCGTTTTTTGATGAAACAGATATTCTTTTATAACATTTGGAATAAAAAATTGACAATCCTGATATTTTATGCTATAATGAAAGCATCCGATATCCATAGGAGGATGTTATGAAAAACGTTTTTGGCATAAAAAAAGAAAGCGAAAAAGACTTTGAAGTGAATTTTGACGGTTCCGTATTTATTACGGCAACGTTAAACGAGTCGCAAATGTCCGAAATCGAAAGACTGAATGAAAACGCAGAGGAATTTGAAAAAAAAGTTACGCTTCCCTTGCCACTTACCATCCTAAAACACATTTTTTGGATGCTCGGACTGATCGTAGTTGTGGCAATCATCCGATCTGATGTGAATATACAGGAAGGCTTTTCCAATGCTCCCTATCTCTATATCGGCGCGCCTATCGCTCTCGGTATTTCTCTTATATTGGAAATATTCGAACGCATTAAGACAAAAAAGGTCATCAAAAGCGACGATTTTAACAGCTATCTGGATCAAAACATCTCAGCAGCCAAAAAGTCCATGGAGCTTTTGAATATTCCGACCACTGCTCCCTCGGTAGATATTTTGTCATCCTATTATAAGATCAAAAAGGACAAAACGGTTTCCGCCGCGAGCTTTGATTATCTCCCCTTGGATGTTTATGCGTATGCGGATGAAAAGTATCTGCATCTCGCGGACAGCACCACTGTTTTCTCATTCTGCCGTTCGGATATTGTAAGTATTGAAAAAATAGAGAAAAAAGCATCATTGGGAACATGGAACAAGGATGAATCCATCAAATCGGAAAGGTACAAGCCGTATAAAATGACGGAAAACAATTTAGGGTTCGTCATGATAAAAAACTATTACGCTTTAAGACTCCATGCCGATTTTGGAGAATATGAGATATTAATCCCGCCGTATGAGATTGACACGGTCACCTCTATGCTCGGAATAAAAATTGCTAACGAAAACCCTTAACACCTCTAAAAATTGTAAAGAAAGCAAATTGTAAAAGGAAGATCAAATGAAAAGCTTAAAAACGTTTTACATCTGCTCGGAATGTGAATACAAGTCGCCCAAATGGATGGGCAAATGCCCCAAGTGCGGGGCGTGGAACGCGTTTGTCGAGGACGTAGAGGAGATCGCCCCGTCTTCGTCGCAGGCAGCCCCCAAGCGCGTGAGCATGATCCCCAACGCGGGGGAAAACCGCGCCGTCGGCTTCCGCGACCTGGAGATCCCCGACTACATGCGGCAGAACACGGGGCTTGGCGAGCTTGACCGCGTGCTTGGCGGCGGCTTGGTACACGGCTCTGTGGTGCTTCTGTCGGGTGAACCCGGTATCGGAAAGTCTACCCTGCTCATGCAGATCTGCGACGCGCTCGGTGAGACGCGCTCGGTGCTTTACGTTTCGGGCGAGGAATCGGGCGGTCAGCTCAAGATGCGCGCCAAGCGGTTGGGCGTCTCGGGCGAAAACCTCTACATTCTCACCGAAACCAACATCGAAAATATCCTGAAGGAAGCCGAAGCCGTCAAACCCGACGTGATGATCGTCGATTCGATCCAAACCATCTATTCGGCGTCGGTCAATTCCACCCCCGGCAGCATCACGCAGGTCAGGGAGACCGCGCTCTCCTTTATCAACCGCGCAAAAGCCAACGGCACGTCGGTCATTATGGTCGGTCACGTCAACAAGGAAGGCAGTATTGCGGGTCCCAAGGTGCTGGAGCATATGGTGGACGCCGTCCTTTACTTTGAGGGCGAGCGTCAGCAGGCTTATCGCATCATTCGCGCCATCAAGAACCGTTACGGCTCGACCAACGAGATCGGCGTATTTGAGATGACCGACAAGGGGCTTTTAGAGGTGGAAAACCCCTCGGAAATGCTTCTTGCGGGACGACCGAAAAACATTTCGGGCAACTGCGCGGTCTGCACGCTTGAGGGGACGCGCCCCCTGATCGCCGAAATTCAGGCACTCGTCACGCCCACCGCCTTCCCCGCGCCACGCCGCACCACCAACGGCATCGACTACAACCGTATGTGTCTCATCATCGCGGTACTGGAAAAGCGTCTTGGCTTGAAATTCTCGCAATGTGACGTGTATCTAAATGTAATAGGCGGCCTCCGAATCGATGATCCGGGCGCAGACGCAGCCATTGCATTGGCACTCATTTCCAGTCTGCGGGACATCGTAATCCCCCCCGATCTGATTGCCATGGGAGAAATCGGACTTGCCGGCGAATTCCGCACCATCCAGTCCTCCTC
>JAZRIE010000247.1:0-4861 GCA_045645105.1 Eubacteriales bacterium
AAACCTGTAAGGGACGACGTCCACGACGCCCTGTAGTAAAGCATTACAACGGCATAAAACGACTATGCCCCTTACAACTGTAAATATTCATTTCCCTCATGTTCCCCCAATAAAAAAAGTGCGCCAACCGAAGTCAACGCACGAAAAACGCAAACTCCGATGCCGCTACGCAAAATTAAACAGATCAGGACTATGCCCTTGTCACACTATCTAATGGAATTTGCATTTTTGCCAAATTCAAAAAATAGTATGACCAAAAAAGGTATAGTATCTCCCTATGAAGATAAAAATACCCGATCTGGGAAATATTAATTTTGCGTAGCATATGTAGTATACCACATTTTCAGTATTTTGTCAATGGATTTTGGAAACAATCCAAGAAAAGCGTTTAATGAGTGTATTTATACACAAAACATTGACTATTTGGCAAAAATGTGTTATAATAAAGATAATAAAATCCGCATTGTATCAATATCGGAGGGTGACCTATGAATGAACTAATAAATAATAATCTTGTTGATCAAATAAAGAGCTTGCTTGAAGCTTCACGCCAGAAAATTGCCGTTGTGGTAAACACCACCCTTTTGCATACTTATTGGCAGATTGGCAAAATCATTGTGGAAGATGAAGCGTTGCATATCGGTGATATTGAATACGAAAAGCAGTCCTTGCGTCAACTGTCTAAAGTCCTCACAACCGAGTTTGGAAAAGGCTTTTCGCGCTCCAATCTTTCTAATATGCGCCAGTTTTATTTAACGCATAAAGATGTCCAGACGGCGTCTGGACAGTTATCGTGGTCGCATTATTGCGAGCTTCACGCGATATCCGATGAGCAAAAGCGCAGCTTTTATGAGAAGGAATGCATCAACGCGCGTTGGTCTGTCCGCGAGCTTCGCCGTCAGATTGAAAGCTCGCTTTTTGAAAGATTGCTACTTTCAAGCGGTGATGCAAATAAAGAAAAGGTGATGGCACTTGCTACGAAAGGCAATGAAATTGCAAAACCTTCGGATATTATTCGCGATCCTTACGTCTTTGAATTTTTAGGACTTCCCGAGGACAAGCCATTCCTTGAAAGTGATCTTGAAAAGGCGCTCGTTGAGCAGATCGAAAAGTTCTTGCTTGAACTTGGCAGAGGCTTTATGTTTGTAGGAACTCAGCAGCGCGTAACACTTGGAAATCACCACTATTACGTTGATATGGTGTTCTATAACAAGATTCTGCGCTCTTATGTTTTGATTGAACTGAAAACCACAAAGCTTATGCCGGAAGCCGTAGGTCAGCTTAATATGTACCTTAACTATTACGCAAATGAGGTCAATGACAGCGACGACAACCCTCCTATTGGTATTATTCTTTGCACAGACAAGAACAGTATTGATGCAGAATATGCCCTCGGCGGTCTTTCCAATAACCTTTTTGCATCAAAATACGTTTTGTATATTCCCAACAAAGAACAGTTGATTGCTGAGGTCGAAAAGGCATTGGAAAAGTGGCATAATTCCGAAAAAAAATAAAATGATCCGTACAGAGTAAATTTCGCTCTGTACGGATTTTATGCAAGCAAGTGTGCCGTCACGGATTTGTGCGGTATTGCCTTAAGGTTATCTATATACCATAAAACCGTATACGGTGTCCTTGCACTTCTTGTATACTATGTTATTACACTGTACCGTCGTTACCATCATACGGAATGTCGCCGTTCGTTCCACGTTTTTTTGTATTTATTGGGGTTTGTCAATGGATTTTGGAAACAATCCAAGAAAATCGTTTGCGTCAGTCGTGCAAACCGATATAAATCATTTTCTCGTAATTCGTGTTGTTCCATGCGAAACAAGCTTTGTGGAGTTTTGAGGGTCTCGGTGGCCCCTGAAAACTTAGCGGCAGTACCATTCCGTCTATTCGCTTACTTTCCCTCTTATGCCCTAAACATAGGTTCGTGGCAGAGCATGAGGGCTTTTATCTGTCCATAAAACGCGTTAAAAGTTTTGAAAGGGGTGTGGGGAAAACTTTTTCAAAAGTTTTCCCCACAAAAAAAAACACAAAAAACTATTCAATTCTCCCCACCAAGACGCAATATTCCTCATAGGTGCAAAGCACGCGCAGGGCGGCAAGAAGTGCGTTTGGCGTCATGCCCATAGGCAGGCCGATACGCACCGCAAGCGCGTCGCGTCGCTCGGCACTTCCCTCGCCCCCCGTCAGTCCGTCGGCGTACAGATCGGCTTTGCAGAGCGGATTTTCGGAAAGCCTCGCCGTTACCGCGTCGGGATCGGCATAGGGCGCAAACAACCGTCGCAAGAGGTCTTTCTCCATTCCCTCAACACCAAGTATCCCTTCCGCGCCAAATTCGGTCTTGCGGCGTTCCTTGCCCGCAATTCGCGGAACGTAAAGGTGGATCAGCCGCTCTTTGGGAAGCGACGACGAAAGCCGCGCGCGGATCAACTTCCCTGCTCCGTCGCTGTCGGTCAGCACGATCAGCGGTGTACGCTCCGATAAGGTACGAAAAAGCTGTTCCTTTTCGTGCTTTTTGAAGACGCCGAAGCCGTCGGTCGTCAAAATCTGCGCCTCGATCACGCACTCAAGACGCAATTTGTCGTAGCGTCCTTCCACGATCACGGGGTATGGGATCTTAAATCTTTCTTCCATCATTTATACTCTCGCAAGCCACCAGATCAGCACCAGCGCACCAAGGACGATACGGTAAACGCCAAACGGTGCAAAGCTATGCTTTTTGACGAAGTCCACAAGGAAGCGGATCGCCACCATGGAGACGATAAAGGACACCACGCAACCAACGGCAAGCGCGATCCACGCGTCAAGCGGGACACTCACACCGCTCTCCCCAAGATAATCGACAAAGCCCAGCACCTTGATGCCGCTCGCGCCGACCATTGCGGGGATCGCCATAAAGAAGGAGAATTCCGCGCCCGCCGTGCGGGAAAGTCCGAGAAACATGGCGCCAAGGATCGTTGACCCCGATCGCGAGGTACCGGGTACGATCGAAAGTGCCTGAAATGCACCGATCAGAAACGCGGTCCGATAAGTAATGTCGCCCACGGTATCCACGCGCGGCATTTCCCGCTTGCGAAGCTGCTCCAGCAGGATAAACGCAACGCCGTACACGATCAGCGCGGCAGCAACGACCGCCGAATTGTAGAGCCAGCCGTCAATATCCTTACCGCTCACCTTTTCAAGGATCGCGTCTCCGACGATGCCGATTAGCGCGGCGGGAAGGCTTGCAACCACGACCTTGAACCAAAGGCTCCAAGTCCTCCCCCGCTCTTCCCTGCTTTTCGTTCTTGAAAAGGGCCAAAGCTTGCCCCAAAACAGAACTACGACCGCAAGGATCGCGCCAAGCTGGATCACGACCTGAAACATTTCGGAAAATTCGTCTAAAAAGACCTTGTCGGACGTAAATGCAAAGGGGACGAAATCCTGAATCAGGATCAGGTGTCCCGTAGAGCTGACGGGCAGCCACTCGGTAATCCCCTCGATCACGCCGTACAAAAGTGCCTTTAACCATTCAATAAACATTCACTCACCTCAACAATCACAGCTTTTGAGACGATCCTTGGCGCGGATCTCAAGTCCCTTGCCACTATCGGCACGCATGATGTCGCCTTCAAAGACCTCAAACGGCACGCGACACCAATAGATCATGGACGGGTGCGGAGCGGCTTCGAGCCGCTCGCCCTCGGGCGAGTACAGCTCGGTCACAAGAAATCCCCTTCCCACCTTGCCGGGTGAGATCATTTCCGCGCCGTCGCCAACCGACACCTTATTACGCTGAATAAAGCGGTACATTCTGCCCGCGTCGTTCTCCATCTCCACGCCGCACGCGCGAAGTGCCGCCGCTTCCTCTTCAACGTATTCGGTCGCGGTCGAAAAATATGCCTTCTCGCGCAAATATCCGCAGGTGCTCACAAGCTGGGGATTTTGCATAGGGTCGTCAAAGTAAAAGCCCGTTCCGTACTCTCTGTGCGAAACGCTTTCCAGCTCGTCGAGCCACGCGGGGTCAAAGCGGTAGCTCGCGGGGTCCTTTTGATAAGTATCAATGGCAAGACGGTATGCATTCGTCACCACCGCCGTGTAGTACGCGCTTTTCATGCGTCCCTCGATCTTGAACGACGCAATGCCGCACTCCATCAGCTCGGGGATATGCTCGATCATGCACAGGTCCTTGGAAGACATGATAAACGTGCCAACGTTCTCCTGCTGCTCGATGGGAAATAGCATGTCAGGACGCTTTTCCTCGACAAGCGAGTAGTTCCAACGGCAGGGCTGAGAGCAGGTGCCTCGGTTGCCGTCGCGCCCGTTAAAGGCGTTGGCAAGCAGACAGCGACCGCTATAGGAGACGCACATCGAGCCGTGCATAAAGGCTTCCAGCTCGATCTCGTCGGGAAGCTCGGCACGGATCGCGCGGATCTCATCCATGGTCAATTCACGCGCCAAAACCAGACGCTTTGCCCCCATTGCCGCCCACGCCTTTGCCGACGCGGGACTGACGATGCTGGTTTGCGTGGAAATATGGATCTCCATGTCGGGAATGATCTCGCGGATCGTCGTCATCACGCCGAGGTCGGCAACGATCATGGCATCGATCCCCGCGTTCTTGACGTCTTCAAGAAATTTGCGCAGCAACGGATATTCCTGCACGTGCGGCATGGTATTGACGGTCAGATAGAGCTTCTTTCCGCGCGCATGGACGTATTCCACCGCCTCATAAAGCTCCTCGACCGTAAAATTGTCGGCAGACGCGCGCATACCGAACATCTGCCCCGCGCAATACACCGCGTCAGCACCGTACAGGATCGCCGCCTTCAGCTTTTCAAAATTCCCCGCAGGGGATAATAATTCAGGCATA
>JAZRIE010000248.1:0-3102 GCA_045645105.1 Eubacteriales bacterium
GCCATCAGCTTTTCAAACACGGCAAGCTCGGCACCGAACTTTTTGTCTGCCTTCATTGCCTTGCGCGTGCGGTCCATGCGGCGCTCAAGGACTTCCAAAGTCGGATCGTAGCCATGTCGTTCTGTGAGCCAAGGAGTTGAATTACTAAGTTGTCTTCCTAAGACCGCTTGGCCTCCGACTTGCCATCAGCTTTTCAAACACGGCAAGCTCGGCACCGAACTTTTTGTCTGCCTTCATTGCCTTGCGCGTGCGGTCCATGCGACGCTCAAGGACTTCCATATCGGCAAAGATCAGCTCAAGATTGATGGTCTCCAGATCGCGCATGGGATCGATCTTGCCATCAACGTGAATGATGTTTTCGTCCTCAAAGCAACGAATGACGTGCAGGATAGCATCTACCTCACGGATGTTTGCAAGGAATTGGTTGCCAAGACCCTCGCCCTTGGACGCGCTCTTGACAAGACCTGCGATATCGACGAAGTCGATGACGGCAGGGGTGTACTTGTTGGGGTGGTGCATCTCGGCGAGAAAATCCAAACGCTTGTCGGGTACGGTGACCACGCCCACGTTCGGCTCAATGGTGCAGAAGGGATAGTTTGCGGATTCCGCTCCCGCGTTGGTCAGGGCATTGAAGAGCGTGCTTTTTCCAACGTTCGGAAGACCGACAATACCAAGTTTCATTTTTATATCTCCTTTATTTCTAAGGCTTTACGGGGCAAAATGGCGTTCGTTGTGCCGATCCTGCACCAAAGCCGATACAATTCAATTCAATATTATACCATATCGACGAGGGATTTGCAATACTTAAAAATCAAATTGACAATTTTTTTGAATAAAAATGAGCGACCGCGTACAAAAACGGGACGCGTGGGTAGGGGTGATACTCTTAGCGGAGTATCACGCCGGTTCTATTCGCCAGGGGCGAGTTTTATTGCTTCGCAGTGATATTCGGCTTACGCCGAGTGATATTTGCTACGCAAGTTATGGGCAAATAGAATATCACTGAAGCCGTAAGGCTTCAATATCACTATTGCGACAGCAATAATATCACTCTTTTGCGAAAGCAAAGAATATCACTAAAAAGCAGAAAGAGAGAACTCCGGTTTGTTCTCTCTTTTTGCTTTTATCGCAAGTTTCGCATTTGTTTAACAAATGTACTGGGCTATGCCCATACCCCTACTATCTTTTCTCCGATAAGAACATCACCTATATTCCACGCGTCCTTTGCGTTTTTAGATGAAACCCTTTATAGCCGTTTTTTGAACGGTCTGTAGCGCAGTTGAGGATCGTGCGCTCAAAAACACGAACTTTTGCAAAAAAAGAACGATTTCATATTGCAATTTCTTGCGTTTTGTTGTAAAATAATATAAAATAGCTACCGAAACGGGTACGGACGGCAGCAGGAAGCATACCTCGATCTTTGAAGATGGCGGTGCGCCGCAACCAAGAAAGGAAGCAACTATGAAAACGATCATCAACGACGATTTTATTCTGCAGACCGAAGCCGCAAAGCGCTTGTATCACGAATACGCAAAGAATCAGCCGATCATCGACTACCACTGTCACCTTGATCCCAAGCTGATCGCAACCGATCACCGCTTTGCGAACGTCGGAGAGCTGATGCTTGGCGGCGACCATTACAAGTGGCGCGCCATGCGGTCCTTTGGAGTAGAGGAGCGTCTCATCACGGGAGACGCCGACTGGCGTGACAAATTCCGTGCCTTTGCCGAAACCGTCTCCTTTGCGATCGGAAACCCGCTCTACCATTGGACGCATCTGGAGCTGAAGCGTTACTTTGATATTGACGAAACCCTTACCGCAAAAACGGCGGATCGCATCTTTGATCAATGCTCCGAGCGGCTCGCGTCTCCCGAATATTCGGCGCGTGGACTGATCAAAATGTCAAACGTGGAAACCGTCTGCACCACCGACGATCCTCTGGACAGTCTTATCCACCACAAGCAGATTGCCCAAAATGGCTTTGGCGTCAAGATCCTGCCCACCTACCGTCCCGACAAGGCGGTGAATATTCATAAGGACACCTTCCTTCCGTATATCGAGCAGACGGGGGTCAAAAGCTATGGCGAGCTGAAGCAATTTTTGCGATCCGCGATCGACCGCTTCCATGAAAACGGCTGTCGCTTGGCGGATCACGGACTTGATTTCGTCCCTTATGCCGAGGGGAACGCCGAGGCGGTTTTTGAAAAGGTCATGAGCGGAGGCGTTGCGAACGACGTCGAGGCGGCGGTTTACATGACCGACCTGATCCGCTTTTGCGCCAAGGAATACAGCAGTCGCGGCTGGTGTATGCAGATCCACTTTGGTGCGCTTCGTAACAATAACACGACTATGTTCCGCGCGATCGGACCCGACACAGGCTACGATAGCATTGCCGATACGGCGTCCACGGCGGCACTGTCACGCCTGATGGACTCGCTTGAGTGTGAGGACGCGCTTCCCAAAACCATTCTGTACTCGCTCAACCCGAGCGATAACTATACGCTGGCTACGCTGATGGGAAGCTTCCAAAAGGCGCCCTTCCGCTCCAAGATACAGCTTGGCTCCGGCTGGTGGTTCAACGATCAGAAGGACGGAATGGAAGCACAGCTCCGCGCGCTCGGCAATCTCGGTGTTCTCGGATGCTTTGTGGGGATGCTGACCGACTCGCGAAGCTTTATCTCCTATCCGCGACATGAGTATTTCCGACGTATTCTCTGTAACCTGATTGGTTCTTGGGTCGAGGACGGTCTCTATCCCAATGATCCCGATCTGCTTGAAAAGATCATCTCCGGCATTTCCTACCATAACGCAAAAGACTATTTCGGCTTTTGAGCGAAGCGGGGAAGAGCGGTAACGACACGAAAAAGGGGGCTGCTTCACACCTTTGGAAGCAGCCCTCTGTTTGCTAACAAAGGTATTAGCACTGTCAAAACGACGAAAAGTTTTCGCCCGCCTTTTTCAAAAGGCGGCGCGGTGGAGGCTGCGGAAGCCTCCTCGCGCTCCGCAGAGCGCGAAATAACCTTTGCGGCGTGTCTTTTTGCGAACTTTTTCTTTGCGCCTCTGGTGTCAAAGAAAAAGTGGAGAATGAAATTTGTGCATTGT
>JAZRIE010000249.1:0-2034 GCA_045645105.1 Eubacteriales bacterium
GTCTTTGCGAATGTGTTTCACGTGCCTTTTCCGCCGCCCTGCTTTTGCACGAGCTTCCCACTCCTCTGCCGCCTCTCTGTGACGTCGTCGCCTGCAATCTTCAGCTTGCCGACTACGCGGAACAGCTCTTGACAGCCCCTGACGAGGTCTCGCCCTACGCGTTTCACCTTGCCGCAAACAAGGGGAGAGGCGCGCACGCACTGCTTTTGACCAACTACTGTAATACCGAAAGGAGCCGACGTTGGATTCCTCTGTTCTTCTCCTTGGAGTCCCACCGCAACACACTAGAGCATACCTGCAGCCTGCTTGCCTGCACGAAAAGCACTTGAATTCGGATACCCACATTCGGGTATCCGCTTTTTTACAGATCACAAAAAATCAAGATATTTTCACTCTGTTTCCGCGTTTCGTGTCCGAAACCATTGACTTTTCGATAAAAGTATGATAAAATAAGATGTTAAAGTCAATGATAAACAAGGAAAGGAGTCGTTTTTGTGGTCAAAATCTGTAATGTCCTTCCCAACGGTCTCGCGGCACACGCGGGGATCCGCCCCAACGATACACTCGTTTCGATCAACGGTCATGAGATCCGCGACGTGCTGGATTACCGCTTTTATCTGACCGATACCACCGTGCATCTGTCGCTTTTGCGCGACGGCAAACCCTATGCGGTCTGCATCAACAAGGGGGAATACGACGACGTTGATCTCGAATTCGAAACACCCCTGATGGACAAAAAGCACACCTGCGCCAACCGCTGCGTGTTCTGCTTTATCGATCAGCTTCCAAAGGGTATGCGCGAAACGCTTTATTTTAAGGACGACGACGACCGGCTCTCCTTTCTGCACGGAAACTACGTCACGCTTACCAATCTGCGCGACGCCGACGTGGAGCGACTGATCACCATGCACATCTCCCCCGTCAACGTATCGGTCCACACCACCAACCCCGAATTGCGCGTGAAAATGATGAAAAACAAACGCGCAGGCGAGGTACTTTCCTATCTCGACCGTCTTGCCGAGGCAGGAATTGCTCTCTGCACGCAGATCGTGCTTTGCAAGGGACTTAACGACGGTATCGAATTGGACCGCTCCATGCGCGATCTCTCAAGGCTTCACCCCTCTCTGCGCTCCTGTGCCATCGTCCCCGTCGGGCTTACCAAACACCGCGAGGGACTTTATCCCTTGGATCTGTTCAGCCCCGAGGAATGCGCCGCCGTGATCGAGCAGGTCAACCGATTTGGCGAGGAATGCCTTGCGACCTACGGCACGCGCCTGTTCTACTGCTCGGATGAATTTTACGTCCGCGCGGGACTTCCGCTTCCCCCCGAGGACTATTATGAGGACTACTCTCAGATCGAAAACGGCGTTGGCATGCTGACCTCGTTGGGTTCGGAATTTGATTTTGAATTGGAATACCTCAACGAATCCTTAGAGCACTTCCGCGCACCGCGCACCGTATCGGTTGCAACGGGTGCCGCCGCCTACGACGCGCTCTCGGCTCTCTGCCAAAAGCTCGAAGCCCGCGTCAAGGGACTGACCATTCGCGTTCACAAGATCGTCAACCACTTTTTTGGAGAAACCGTCACGGTGGCAGGTCTGCTCACGGGCAAGGACGTGTGCGAGCAGCTTCTCGGCAAGGATCTTGGAGACGAGCTTCTTTTCCCCGCCGTGATGCTCCGCGCCGACGGCGACGTGTTTCTCGACGATATGACTCCCGCCGAGCTATCGGAGCGATTGGGTGGAATTCCTGCCCGTCCGTCTCCCTCGGACGGCTCTGAGCTTTTAAAACTGCTGTTGGGCGTGTGTTGAGCGCGATCCCGAACGACCGTATAGAAAGGAACGACCATGTCAAAACCCATTATCGCCATCGTGGGACGCCCCAATGTTGGCAAAAGCACTCTGTTTAACAAATTGATCGGCGAGCGTCGATCGATCGTTGAGGACACCCCCGGTGTCACACGCGACCGCATTTACGGCGAGACCGAATGGCGCGGCAAAAAGCTCGTCGTCATCGACACGGGCGGTATTGAAC
>JAZRIE010000250.1:0-4230 GCA_045645105.1 Eubacteriales bacterium
GCTTCGATCATTGAGATCAAGTAAGAGGGACTTGTGATGCAATACAAGACCGAACTGCATATGCACACGCTCGAGGTGAGCGTGTGCGCAAAGCTTACCGCAGCCGAAATGGCTGACCTGTATATTGAGGCAGGCTATCACACCGTGGTGATCACAAATCATTACAGCCCCACGACCGCCGAAGCCATGGGTGCCAATTGGTGCGTAGACAGATACCTTGAGGGATACCGCAAAATGAAGGATCACGCCAAGGACAAGCTGACGGTTTTGCTTGGAGCAGAGCTTCGCTTTGAAGAAATGCTGAACGATTATCTTCTGTATGGCGTTACCGAGGAGTTCCTCTACGCCCACCCCGATCTGCACAAGATGAATCTGAAGGATTTTTATCCGCTGGCACACGAAAACGGAATTTTGGTCATTCAAGCCCACCCCTTCCGCAACGGCATGACCGTGCGCAACCCCAAGCTTTTGGACGGCGTTGAGGTCTTTAACATGCACACCGCGCACTTTCGTAACCAAATGGCTCTTGAATGGGCAAGACATTACGGGCTTCTCGGCACCTCGGGAAGCGACCTTCATTCGCAAGTTTATCCCATGGGCGGCGGTATCCTGACCGATGCTCCCATTGAAAGCAACGAGGATCTTGTTCGCGTCCTGAAGGAACGCTCTGCAATCCTGATGCGCAGAACGACCGATCCCGATCGCCCCGACCTTGGGCTTCTCCCCGCCACCCTTGAAGAGTGAGAAAGGAGACCTTTACCATGCAATACAAAACCGAATTGCACGCGCATACGACACTCGTCAGTCCCTGCGCCGACACACCCCTTGAGGATATGGTAGCTCGCTACACAAACGCAGGATATACGACGGTAGTCGTCACCGACCACTACTGCGACTACGTGATCGACAACGCAGGAGACACGTGGGAGCAAAGGGTCGAGCATTATCTGTCGGGATACCGCGCGATGAAGGAGCTGGCACGCGGAAAATTCAACGTGTTGCTTGGCTGTGAGCTTCGCTTCCTAGA
This sequence comes from Eubacteriales bacterium, assembly GCA_045645105.1. Lineage (GTDB taxonomy): Bacteria > Bacillota > Clostridia > Oscillospirales > CAG-272 > UMGS1865. The sequence goes on from JAZRIE010000250.1 coordinate 1,028, forward strand.
GAATTTCAACGACTATCTTGTCTTCGGCATGGACGAAGAATTTCTCCGCTCTCACCCCGAGCTTCACAAAATGACGCTCAAGTCCTTCTCGGCGTTCGCCAGAGAGAACGGTCTGCTTCTCGTGCAGGCACATCCCTTCCGCAGTCGCATGACCGTAGTAAAGCCACAGCTGCTCGACGGCGTAGAAGCCTTTAACGGTCACCGCGGACACGACTCCAAAAACTATCTCGCGAACGAGCTGGCAAGCCGCTATGGGCTGATCAAGACCTCGGGAACCGATTTTCACCACCCGACGCAGGAGCCGTGTGCCGGAATTTTGACCGACGCGCCGATTGAATCGGTATCGCAGCTGCTCAAAATCCTGCGAAGCGGTGATTATACCCTGATCTGCCAAGGTCCCGCCGCCGCGCGCGACGGCATGACCGATATGCCCGCAAAGGAGAACTGACACATGGATAATTTGAAACGGATCTGTGAATCTTGCCATAAATGCGCACTGGGAGATACCCGTACCAACCTCGTGTTCGGCACGGGCAACCCCAACGCCGACCTGGTGTTCGTAGGTGAAGCACCGGGTGAGCAGGAGGATCTTTCGGGAATTCCCTTCGTCGGCCGCGCAGGACAGCTGCTTGACAAGTTCCTGTACGCGGTGGATATTGACCGCGCCGACGTTTACATCGCCAATATCCTCAAATGCCGTCCGCCCAAAAACCGCGACCCGCTTCCCGAGGAGGAGGACGCCTGCATCGGGTACCTGCGTGAGCAGGTACGTCTGATCCGTCCCAAGGTCATCGTTTGTCTGGGACGTATCTCGGCAATGCGGCTGATCAAACCCGATTTTAAAATTACCAAAGAGCATGGGACCTGGTTTGAAAAGGGTAACTTTTTGATGACTGCGGTCTATCACCCCGCGGCACTTCTGCGCGATCCGCGCAAAAAAGAAGAAATGCTCGAGGACATGAAGCGGATAAAAGAAAAGCTTGATGAGCAGAAGGGAGACCTGTAACCATGAATTTTTCAGCTCTACTTACCATTATTTTAACGCTGTTTTTGCTCCTTATCTGCGGATATATCTGCCGAAAGGTCAAGATCATTGACAAAAACGCCTCGAAATCGCTTTCACGGCTGATCATTTCGGTCGGTCAGCCCATGCTGATCATTTCGTCGCTCTCAAACGCCGAATACTCAAAGGAGAACCTGACGATTGCGTGGCAGGTGCTTCTCATCGGCTTTGGCATGCACGTTGTGATGTCGTTGCTTGCCTTTCCTCTGTTCCGTCGCATGAAAAACGTGGACGTTGCCAAGATCTTTGAGTTTTCACTGATCTTTGGAAACTGCGCGTTCATCGGCTTCCCGATCCTCGACTCGATCCTCGGCGAGGGCGTGGGCAGCTTTATGGGCTCGTTTTACGTCATCAGCTTCCATCTCTTCCTCTGGACGTGGGGGATTATCATTCTCGCACGCGGAAGAGACGATATTAAGATGACACCCAAAAAGGCTCTCTTCAATTACGGAACGATCCCCTGCCTGATCGGTGTGGTGCTGTATCTTTGCAAGCCCTTGTTTGAATTGCCCGACTTTTGCGGAAAGTTTCTAAGCTATCTCGGAAGCCTTTGCACACCGATCTCGGTGCTGATCTGCGGTGCGCTGCTTGCAACGATCTCCTTGCCCAAAATGCTGACCAATCCCAAGCTCTACGCACACGCGGCACTCAAGCTGGTCGCGTTTCCCGTGATCATCGGCGTGCTTGCCAAGCTTTGCGGTCTTAGCGAAGCCTATATTCTGCTTGCCACCGCGGTGGCGGGCGTGCCGAGTGCCTCGACCATCACCATGCTGGCAGAGCTTTACGACATCGAACCCGGATGTGCCTCGCAGGTGGTGGGAATGACCTCGATCCTGTCTACCGCCACGCTCCCCGCGGTCATGCTGTTCGCGCAATGGCTCGTAGCACTCTGACAAAAAAACAACACACGGTTCATACGACAAAAAAGAGCAAGAGCAAACGATATAAAAGACAGCTTGAAATTCAATAGAATATATTGCCTAACGATAAAAAAAGGACAGCGACGATTTTACGTTCTCTGTCCTTTTTTATATGATTATCCGGTATAAGGTTTATTCTCATTAATATTTCCTTCTTTTTTTGAATCAAATTCAGGAAAGCAGAGCAAATAGTAGTCACATTCGTCGCAACAACACTCAAATCCCTGCTCTCCGTTGCCAAGACAAACGGTAGGCTCTCCAGGCGTAAGCTCTACGCCGGTAATATCGATTTCCTTTTTTTGAATATTCCCGCTCATATATCCCCCTATCAGCATAAAAAAAGGTGCGCAACCGAAGCCACGCACCGAAAAACGCAAACTCCAAGTTGTCGCCAAACAATCTCTTAATAGTATAGGTTCGCTATAAAATCAAGCAGGAGTCGCGTTTTTACCAAAACGTATTTGCTTAATTTTATAGCTAAAAAAGCTATAGTTATCCCATAACGAAAAAAAGACCTATAACTATGAATATTAAGATTGTTTGGCGCTATTATTATATCACAATTTTTGCAGTTTGTAAATATATTTAGTAAAATTTTGCAAAATTATCTTCCGAGAAGAGTGTCATTTTTCCTGACAAGCACTGCATTTGTGGACACAAATGCAAAAATACGGTACACCTCTTTTGAGATATGCCGTATTCTTGCAAAGCTGCTGCTCTTTTCTTTTTATATTGCTTGTAGAAGATCATCCAAGCGTGTAGGTTGCGATACGCGGAATGTGGTCGGACGGATAATCCTCTACGCCTTCATATTTGATCTTATGATTGCAGTAGGTATAAGTCTCAATGCTGCATTGGGGAGCGTTGATAAAGATGTGGTCGATCCTTGCGCACATCGGAAGATTTTCGGAAAGAAATCTCTCGCCGCTCTTGATCTCCTCGCCAACAAAGCTCTGAGCCTCTCGCTCTGCGCACTTAAATCCTGCTCGCATGGTCTTTTGGCAGGCGGGACTATCCAAGTAGGAGTTGAAGTCACCCGTAAGCACAACGGGCTCCCCCTTGTCGGTCAGCTCCTTGGCAAAGTTGAGAATGTAGTCCACCTGCTTGGTCTGTCTGTGTTCTCCTTCCAGCATTCCGTCCCACGTTTCAAGATGCGTATTGATAAAGGTAAGCACTTTTCCGTCGGAGATCCCTTGGAGACGAGCGTAGGTCATAATACG
>JAZRIE010000251.1:0-3738 GCA_045645105.1 Eubacteriales bacterium
TCAAGCCGTCCGCAGCCCATGCTGCCGCAGGACAAAACCGCGATCTTACCGTCCTCGGGAAGTCCCAGCGCACGTCTTGCCTCTCGCTTCTCCTCACGCTCGTAAAAGCTGCTTCCGATCGGAATTCCCGTGACGTGCAGCTTATCGGCGGGAATGTCACCGTTTCGAACGAACTCACCGAGCAGCATGCGGTGCGGGATGAAATATCCGTCCAGCTTTTGCTCGGAAACCCCCGGACTGCAGGTATAGTCCGTTGCGATAAAAAAGGCGGGAATGCGGTTATGGAACCGATCTCTTACCTCGTTCATCATCATGCCCGAAAAGACGTGGACGCAGATCACCGCGTCGTATGCCCCCGCCTCCAGATGCTTTTGCAGGGCGTCCGATCCCTTTGCGCATTGCTCGTAGATAAAGCGCGGCGGATGCTTTTCCTCAAAGCGGTAACCGAAGCCGAACAATCTTGGATGCTTGCGGTAGACGTAGGAATGTCCCCAGCTGATGAAATCCGAAACCTTTTCCGAAATGAACGACAAGGTATCGGCGATCTCATACGCAATATTCAATTTTTCCAATTGCTCTACGAGCGCACGGGCGGTGGAGTTATGTCCTCCCCCCGTATTCGCCGATAGAATCAGCACGCGCATTTCGTCTTCTCTCCTCTCTCGCTTCAAGTCTTTTTGCAAGTGTCACAAGGGCGGGGCGATTGTATCGCTGAATGATCATAAAGGGCAAATTACAAAGGATCACGACGCACGTCAGAAGGACTCCGACAACGGCGTTTTCCCAAAATAGGCAGATCACGGGAGCGCATAGGCAAAGGACGGCGTGTACTGCCTCGGCACGGCAGGTCTCACCAACCAAAACCCAAACTGCCTCCGATGTGGGAGCGGTTCCTACGCGCTTGGGGACCATGTCCTTCATGATCTTGCTCATGTCGGGCAGGCGGTCCTTCCACTTCTTGATCCCAAGCCTGTTATAAATTTTTCCGTCTTTTTCCCATTTCCATGCGTGGAACGGAAAGCGGTCGCAGTGAAACCACCTGCGCGGGATCGCCTCGCCGATAAAATGAGACGCGATCCCGAGCGCGGCAACGTAGAGCGCACTATAAAGCAGTGCCGTCATCTCGGAGCATCTCCCTTCTCGGTCAATTTTTTTCTTTGCAGATCACAAAAAACACCAACGGATAGCAAACGGCGCAGAGCGCGAACGCGGCAAACACGTCGAGGATCGAGTGCTGCTTCAAGAACACGGTGGACACCGAGATGGCGAGCGTGGAGACGATGAAAAAGGTCTTCCATCCCCACCCCCGAAGGATGCGGCTATGCAGTCCCGCAAAGCAGACCGCAACCGATCCCAGCACGTGGATCGAGGGGCATACGTTGGTATTGGTATCAAAATCATAAAGCGCGTGTACGATATCCACCATCCAATTGTCGCGCGGAATATCGACGGGACGCAACGCCTGCATATTGGGCCAGAGCAGATAAATGATCGCCGTGGCGGAATAGCTCAGGATCACGAACCACATAAAATGGCGGAAGGCGCGCACCTCGAACAGGAGTCCGTAAAGTGCCATACCGACCAAAAAAGCAAACCAGAAATAATATGGGATCACGAACCATTCGCAGAAGGGGATGTACGCGTCAAGAGACGAAACCACCTCTTGATAGACCAGGACCTCTCCCGTAAGAGTCTGCCAGATGCGCGGCCAGAATTGCTCCAAGGTCATAAAGACCAAGCCGAACGCGGGCCAGAACAGAACTAAAAAGAGGTGTCGGTATTTTGGCGTATTCAGCGTCCTCGGGCGCAGATCGCGGTAATAATCGATCACCGATTGAAAATTCATGAATTCTCGTTCCTTTATTCAAACAAATTACGGCGTTTTTGTTTTCCTTCTGCCGTTTTTTGACGTGCTGACACTTTCCCGAAGCGCACGCATAACTGTATTATACCATAAACGATCATGAATTGCAACCGATTTTATCCCATTTTTCTCATTTTCATAAAAAAGACACAGATTTTATATTTCGTCCCCGCGTCTTTTTCCATTGAAGGCACAATCAACACCTGTTTTCCTGCGGTCCCAAGAGATTTTTGACCGCAAGCGCTACGATCGGTCCTATGAGCATTCCGAAAAAGCCCAGCAGCACATATCCCGCGTAGGTCGAAAAAAGCGTCAGGATCGGAGAAAGACCAAGACTTTTTCCAACGAGGCGCGGCTCAAGGATCTGCCGCAATACCAGCGCAACGGCGTAAAGGATCAAAAGACCGATGCCGAGAAAATAATTCTTTTGCAAAAAGCAGACGATCGACCAGGGGATCAATACGGTTCCCACGCCGAGGATCGGCAAGAGATCGACGACCGCTACCGCAAGTGCCAACAGAAAGGCGTATTTGACGCGCAGGACACAAAAGCCGAGAAAAAGCAACGAAAACGTGGTCAGCATCAATAGCAGATAGGCACGCAGATACCGCCACGAAAGTGAGCGCACACGCACGCGCCACGAAGGCAATCGGCGGCGGATCGGCATGGGAAGGCAGGCGCACAGAGCTTTTGTAAGGGCTTCTCCGTCCATGCAAAAATAAAAGCTTGCGATCACGGTGACCGCGGTGATCAGCACGATCGTCGGCAACAGAGAAAAAAGTCTCCCCAACAGTGCGGGCAGAGACTCCGACAGCGACCGCACGATCCCCGAGAGTACCTGCGCCAACGCCTCGTCCAGACGCTCCCGAAGCGTCGGTGCGCGTTGCGCCCCTACAAGCCTTTGCAGAAGCGGATTTTGCTCGATGACCCCCTGGAGGTAGTCGATCGCACGGCTTGCCACGTCGGTCGTTCCGTCCGATGGCGTCAACACACGCGAAAGAAGCTCCTGCAATTCGTAGATCAGGCGCTTGACCGAGGCGACCGACAAAAGGATCACACCGCCAAGCAAGAGGATCATCAAAACGGCGGCGCAAAGCCTTACGGGAAGCCCCGTGCGCGTGCCGAGTCGCCTTGCCGCGGGACGGACCAACACCGAAATTCCCCACGCGACGAGAAACGGCAACAGAATTGGCAACAGATAGCGAAAGCCGAGCATCACCGCCGCCGTACCAAGGGCGACGCAGATCAGGATCGCCGCCGCCCTTTCCCACTTGAAGCCTTCCAACGCCTCACCCCTTCCCTTCCGTAAAGACAAGTATTCTCCTTCTATCATATCCGCTTCAATTGTAAATTATTTCTCAATTCTCGCAAAAAACTTGACAAGCCCTCATTTTTTTGATACAATTGGATGAAATACACGCACAGGAAAGGATTTTAACATGGGAAAACAGTCGAAAGCACAAGAAGCCGAAGCACGCCGCAAGTATATGGACGAGCTTCGCCGTAAGGAAGCCGAAAAGCAAAAGCAACAAAATCGCTTGATGTGGCAGATCATCATTGCCGTGGCGGCAGTGGTGGTTATCGTCGCGGCGATCGCCCTCGCGATCTCTCTTGGGGGCAAAAAGAACGCAGATGCGGGCACCGACAACGCCGTAAAAATGGAAGACCTTGACTTGACCGCAAAAGACATCTCCCTCTTCAGCGCGACCGAGGACGTGACCGATTTCGTCAAAATGAACGTCAGCTACACCGACAAGAACGGCGTTCAGCAAACGGGGGACGTGATCGTTCGTCTGTTCGCAGAGGTTGCTCCCGAAACCGTGGAAAACTTCCAAAAGCTCGTCAAGGACGATTTTTACGACGGTCTGACCTTC
>JAZRIE010000252.1:0-1779 GCA_045645105.1 Eubacteriales bacterium
GGCAAAATATGCTATAATAAAAGCATAAAATTACCAAGGAGGTATTTTTATGGATTCCAATGTGAAACATTTATCTGACATTGGTGAACCGTTTGCCGCCGGGCTTTTGGAATTTGCGAACGGTCCGCTCCCGATGACCTATTGCCGCGCTTACCGACGCTATTATGAGATCTGCCCAATCGTTTATCGCGAGGGCGCTCCGCTATTTCCCGCAGGATGCACTACATCTGCATATTATTGGGATACCGAGAAAAAAACAAAGCAATACATGAGTGTCGTACCCCACTACGCTCATCAATATAGTGTTAATTGGGACAGGCTGGAAAAGACAAGTCCACGTGCCGTCAATATTATGAGAGAATACTACTCACGGTATCATTATGCAGGCTATTGGAACCACAGCATGCTCAACTACAAGCGAATACTTGCCGAAGGCATCAACGGTTATGAGGCGCGATTGATGGCAAAAAAGGAGAGTGATTTCCGCACCGCTCTGCTCGATCTGATAGACGGTATTCGCACCTATCACAGGCGCGCCCTGGAGACACTCCCCGAGATGGGAGCGCCACAGAAACTGCTTGATGCCTTGCGAACAGTTCCCTTTTCCCCCGCCACAAATGCATATGAGGCAATAGTTTCCGTCAATTTCTGCCTATCTCTTGACGGTTGGGACAATGTAGGTCGCCTTGACGATATCCTTGCCCCCTATCACAACGGAGAAGATCTTAGAGATGAGCTTCGCTGTATGTTCCAAAGCATTCAGGACAACGACCGTTGGAGCATCACCTTAGGCCCCGATTATAATGACATCACCCGCCAGGCTTTGGAGGCATCAGTGGGAATGGCTCGCCCATTGATCGAGCTGCGCGTAACCAAAGACATGCCTGAGGATCTGTGGCAGCTCTCTGCCAAAAGAATTCTGGAAAGCGGCGGTCAGCCCGCCTTTTACAACGAGGAAGCCATTCAGAAGCGCTTTTTGGAGCGTATTCCGCACATGCCTCCCGAGGACGCGCGCGAATTTGCGGGCGGCGGCTGTACCGAGACAAATTTTGCCGGACGCACCTATGCCGGCGGCCCCGACCTTAACATCAACGTTCTGCAGATCTTTGAAAAATATATGCACGAAAAGCTTCCCGTAACCACTACGTTTGAGGAGTTTTACGAGAACTTCAACACCCTGCTCAGAAAATTTCAGGACGAGCAGATGGCAACGATCAATACCTATTGGAACGAGCGTGCCGAGACCTGCTTCGCACCGATCCGCTCGCTGTTTGTGGACGATTGCATTGACAAAGAAACCGGTTGGTTCCAGGGCGGCGCGCGCTACACCTATTCAATTCACTCTGATAGCGGCATCCCGAACACTATAGATTCCCTACTTGCTATCCGCCACTTGGTCTATGAGGAAAAGCGTTACACTCCCGAAAGTTTTCTCTCTCTCCTTTCCGCGGAGGATCCCGCATTTTTCGCTGAGCTTAGAACCTGTCCCGCATACGGAGTTGGTGACAAACGGTGCGACGATCTGGTACACGATCTGACCTCTCGCTTTTATGCTCATTACCGTACGGGAAAGCTTGATCTCGGCATAGGCTTTTTCCCAACCGCGCACCAGTTCCAACGTCACGTCGAACTCGGACACGGTGTGGGTCCCACTCCCGATGGCAGACACCGTGACACGCCTGAGGCAGATTCTCTCGCGGCGGTCAACGGCAAGGCAACGCGTGGACCGACCGCAATGCTTTCAAGCGCCGCATGCTATGAAGTCGGATCGTAGCCATG
>JAZRIE010000253.1:0-2118 GCA_045645105.1 Eubacteriales bacterium
AAAACATGTAGATCACGTGCGAGTCCTCGTTGATCTGCGTCATCAGTCCACCCGTCTGCCGTCCCGTAAAGAAGCCGAGCGAGAGACGCTCGATCGCGCCAAATATCGTCTTTTTCAGGTCGAAGACCATTTTTGCCGCGATCACCGAGGTCACGTAATTGTTGACCATGGTCGCCAGCATCTTCAGTATTTTTGTGGAAATGACAAGGAATAAGACCGTAAGGATCTGCCCCGCAAACTCCCCCGTTCCAAAGATCACCTGATCGTAGAAGAAGCCGCTTGAAAAATACGGTGCGAGAATGCTCATGGCGGTGAGCAGGACGAGCGACAGAAGTGTGAGGACGAGATAGACGCGATAGCGCAGGAAAAACTGCGAAAAGCGACGGAACAGCTTGCCGCGCTCCATGCAGTGCGGACAGATCCTGCGATTTTGGTCGGGATACCGCAATCCGCACGCGGGACAGCGTTTCGACGACGGATCGTCCTTGGGGTCGATCTCGAGCGTCTCCCCCTTTGCCAATTTGGCGGCGTATTTTGCGAAGACAAGCATAGACGCCTTGCAGAAGTTGGTGAACGATGCCAAAAGGATCGGCTCTCCGCCATCTGCCGCTTTTGCGGTCAGAAGTCCCGAGGAAAGAAGCTCCTCCACGTGAATTTCACGCAGATCGCAGAGTGCGTAGGAGTCACAGTCTGTCTCGCCGCGTAATATATAAAGCCGCTCTCTCGTGGCGAACAGATAGATCTCGGCAGGTCCCCTCTCGCGGTCTCGGTCGGCGCGCGCAACAAGCTCCACCGCCTCGGGATCGATACCCCGGGCGGCTATTTGCTCTATTACATATGTAGGAACTCGGTCGATCTCAAACACGGTCATCGCCTCCGATCATGAACAGTTAAGCCATGAATATGTAACCTCCCTTGCGGGAGGACGACGCTCAGCGGTCGTGTTGGTTCTGGCTGTTTCTGCTTTGGTTTTGGTTCTGGTTGTTCTGGCTGTTTCTATTCTGGTTGTTCTGGCTGTTTTTGTTCTGATTGTTCTGATTCTGATTGTTCTGGTTCTGGTTGTTCTGGTTCTGATTGTTCTGGTTGTTCTGATTCTGATTGTTCTGGTTGTTCTGGTTTTGATTGTTATTTTGGTTGTTGTAATTTTGCATGATCAATGCTCTCCTTTTGTAATTTGAAATTACAAGGACAGTATGCGCAAAAAAAGATATGTTTATACCTTTTGCTGATAACGGTTTTTCAGATGGATGAAAATCTCATGCAAAAACGAGGAAAGCAAGCAAATGCCTGCGACCGAGAGAACTAACGCGATCAACCAAAGCCACGGAACCGTGAGCTGTAGGAGCGCATCGGCGGCATTGACAAGTGCCGCGAGGAAAAAAATGACAAAAATAATTTTGAGGCGTTTTTCAAGCTCGCGGTGCAGCCGCTCGGTGGCACGCGCCGATACCGTTACAGCATTCGATCCGTAATCGATCTCGATATGCTCCCTGATCATCGATTTTAAAACACGGAGCATGGCTCCCACCGCGACGAGTGTGATAATCGCCTCCAAAGCGCCCGCCACTCGCATGATCAGAAAATGCCAATAAGCATCGGCTTGATAGAGCGACGCCTCGGGCTGAAACTGCATAAGGTAGGTAACGTTCAAAAAAAGGTGTAGCGCGCTGAAAACGGCAAGCGTTATACAGGTGATCCTACAGCCGCGCTTCTCCTCGGCGGGCGTGTCGATCCGCGAGATCGCCAAGAGGATCAGCACCGAAAAGCCGAGTGCGGGAAGCACCGAAAAATGGTTGAGACGGAAGCTGACCGTAAAGATCGCCCCCACCTTGATCAAAAGAAACGCAAGCGAGAGGCGACGCAGGGTCAGCATTCCGGTTTGCGGCAAGACCTCGTTGATATAACGGGCGCGAAGTGCTTCAAGCCACTCGCGGTCGCGCAAGGCAGTCGCCGCATATCGCATATATTTGACCAGCCAAACGATCGCAAAAATTGCCAACAGTACGCCGCACGCACCGCGGAAAAGCGCAATGAAGCGATACCAATCAAAGGTAAAGATCTCGCTTTCGGCATCGTGCTCGAACGACGTCAGGATCGAGGTCTCGGGCAGGACTGACA
>JAZRIE010000254.1:0-2374 GCA_045645105.1 Eubacteriales bacterium
ACCGCGCTGATCACACCGCACCTTCGCGGCGAGATCGACTACGACGCATTCGGAAATCTGATCGATCTGCAGATCGGCGCAGGCATTGGGGCTTTGCTGGTTGCGGGGACGACGGGCGAGAGCGCAACCCTGCGCCGCGGCGAGTTCGCCAAGCTGATCGCCTACGCAAAAGCACAGATCGACGGTCGCGTTCCCCTGCTCGTGGGTTGCGGAAGCAACTCGACCGAGCACACCCTGGAGCTTGCCGACATTGCCTGCCACGAGGGGGCTGACGCGCTTTTGGCAGTCACGCCCTATTATAACAAGGCGTCCGATCGCGGCATCCTTCTCCACTACCGCACCCTTGCCGATCACGCCGCGCGCCCCGTGATCCTTTACAACGTCCCCACGCGAACGGGTTTTTCAATGACGTTGCCTCACTACCGCGAGCTTGCCAAGCACGAGAATATCGTAGGCGTGAAGGAAGCCTCCGGAAATCTCGGCTTGCTGGAAGCCCTTTGCGCCGAGTGCGGAGACGATCTTGACGTATATACGGGAAACGACGACCAGATCGTTGCCTCGATGAAGGTTGGCGGTCAGGGCGTGGTATCGGTCTGCTCGAACGTACTGCCGCGGGAGACGATCGAGCTCTGCCGACTGTGCACATCGGGCGATTGGCGCGCCGCAGGGCAAAGACAGCGCGCGCTTCTGCCGCAGATACAGGCGTTGTTCCGAGAAGTCAATCCCATTCCCGTCAAATACGTCGCCTCGCTGAAGGGGCTCTGCGCCGCGGAATATCGACTCCCACTCTGTCCACCCTCGCCCGAGACCGCCAAGCTTTTGCAGAGTCTTTTCTACAAATAATAATACAAGGACGCCGTATCCGAAAAGGGATACGGCGTCCTTGTATTGTTTCAAGCAATTCAAATAAAATCCTCAACCGTGGTGCTCTCATCCACTTCGATGCTCCGCAGATTCGACGACTCCGTGCCACGCTCCACGGTATCGCTCAACACCTCTGCGATGTTTTCACGAACCAAGGCGACCTCGTCCTCGTCCAACATGTCGTTCACGGTCAGCTGCTTACGCGCTTGCTTTTCGGGCTGGTACGCCAGCACGGCACTCCCTACGAGTCCCACCATACCTGCCAAAAGAAGTCCCGCATATACCGTCTTTTCCTTCTTTTTGCGCACGGCATAATCCACGATCAGCGCTGCCGATACTGCCGCAACAGCGGCTCCCGTTAAAAAGTAGGTCTTCTTGTCAAACTTCAGCTTCATACAGTCGTCCTTCCTTTTCTTAAATTTATTTCGCAGACGTCATTTTCAGATAAGCGTTGATAAAGCCGTCGATCTCTCCGTCCATGACCGCCTGAATATTACCCGTCTCATATCCCGTGCGCGTATCCTTTGCGAGTGTGTACGGCATGAACACGTAGGAACGGATCTGTGCGCCCCACTCGATGTTGGTCTTGTTGCCTTGAATATCCTCGATGGTGTCAAGTCTCTCCTTGAGCTTGATCTCCATGAGCTTGGATTTCAGCATACGCATTGCCGTTTCCTTATTCTGAAGCTGAGAACGCTCAGTCTGGCATCCCACTACGATTCCCGTAGGCTTGTGGACGATACGGATCGCCGAGTCGGTCTTGTTGATGTGCTGACCACCCGCGCCGCTCGAAGGGTGCGCCGTGACCTCGATGTCCGCGTCGCGGATCACAACGGCATCCACGTCCTCAAACTCGGGCATGACCTCGATCGAAGCAAACGACGTCTGTCTTCTTCCGTTGGCGTCGAAGGGAGAGACGCGCACTAAGCGGTGTACGCCGTTCTCACTTTTGAGGTAGCCGTATGCGTTCATTCCGTTGACCATGACAGTAGCACTCTTGATACCCGCGCCGTCACCGTCGAGCCAATCGGTGAGCTTGACCTGAAATCCGCTCTTTTCCGCCCAACGTGTGATCATTCGATACAGCATCTGCGCCCAATCCTGCGCCTCGGTACCGCCCGCACCCGGGTGAAAGGAGACGATGGCGTTATTCTTGTCGTATTCGCCCGAAAGCAATACCTCGATACGGCGATGCTCCTCCTCGGAAACGATCGCCTCCAGCTCGGACTGCACCTCCTCCACGAAGGACTCGTCATTTTCCTCAATTGCCATTTCTGCCAGAGCAATGGCATCCTCCAGACGTGCGCAAAGAGTCTCGTAGCCCGAGACCTTATCCTGCCCCTGCTTGATGACCTGAAGCACCTTGCTCGATTTTTCGGCGTTGTTCCAAAAATCGGGAGCCTGCGTTTGCGCCTCCAGATCCTTTAAATTTTCTTTTGTCTCCTCAATACGGAGTGCCGAGCCAAGCTCCACGAGCTGTTCACGCATGGCGATCAGCTTATATTTTGAA
>JAZRIE010000255.1:0-1839 GCA_045645105.1 Eubacteriales bacterium
GCAGGTGTGGCGCAGATCGTGGAAGCGGATATCCCGCATTCCGTACTGCTTGAGAAGCTTCGGAAAGTGTGCCGTGATATAGCTCGGCTTGATCAGCTCCCCGAGGGGATTGACGCACACCATATCGAGATACTTTTTGGAATATGCCTTGCGAAATTGCTTTTGAAAATCGGCTTGTCTTTGCCTGTGCTTCAGCAGAATTTCCTTGACCTCGGGGATCATTTTATTTTGATGTGAGACATTGTTAAATGCTCGGCTTTTTGGGAAATTCGAAAATTAACGATCCGTTCTTGATATTTGCCTTGACTTTTCTTGCTTTTTCGTGTATAATATAGTGTCGAACGATATATGATTTTGAGAGGCGTATGGAATGAACGAGCAGGCTTTACCTAAGGGAAATATATTGCCGCGCGAGGAAGTGGCGGCGCAGAGTGCATACATTGATCAGATCCGTGCCGACAACGACCGTTACGCCGCCGATGTCGGTACTCGCCGTCGTGCCTTTGTGCTGACGTTTGGCTGTCAGCAAAACGAGGCGGACAGTGAAAAGCTGATGGGTATGGCAGAGACGATGGGGTATACACTTTGCGACGCGCCCGACGATGCCGATCTTATTTTGGTCAACACCTGCGCCATTCGCGAGCATGCCGAATTGAAGGCATTGTCGATCGTTGGACAGTATAAGCATCTTAAAGCGAAAAAGCCGTCGCTTTTGATTGGGGTATGCGGATGCATGGTCACGCAGGAGCACCGTCGCTACGATATTAAGCATCGCTATCCTTACGTTGATTTCGTCTTTGGTACGTCGTCGCTTCACCGTCTGCCTCAGCTCATCGTAGAAAAGCTGACGCGTGGCAAGCGCGTTTTTTGCCCCGAGGAGAGTGCGTATCTCGTTGCCGAGGGCTTGCCGATCCACCGTGAAAGCAGCTACCGCGCGTGGGTCTCGATCATGTACGGATGCAATAATTTTTGCTCCTACTGCATTGTCCCTTACGTGCGCGGGCGCGAGCGAAGCCGCGAGATGGGGGCGATTTTGGACGAGGTGCGGGGGCTGGTTGCCGACGGCTACAAGGACATTACGCTCCTTGGGCAAAACGTCAATTCCTACGGCAAGGACAGCGGATACCCCTATGATTTTGCCGATCTGCTCGCAGAGCTTGACAGGATCGAGGGCGACTACGTCCTACGCTTTATGACAAGCCATCCAAAGGATGCGAGCCGCAAGCTGATCGACGTGATGGCATCTTCGAAGCATATTGCGCGGCAGTTCCATCTGCCTATGCAGTCGGGAAGCGACAAGATCCTGCGCGTGATGAATCGGCACTACGACACTGCAAAATATCTTGATACCGTCCGCTATATGCGCGAAAAAATGCCCGACGTGACGCTGACCTCGGATATTATCGTCGGTTTCCCCGGCGAGACCGAGGAGGACTTTGAGGGGACGCTTTCGATGCTTCGCACCGTCGAATTTGACATGCTGTATTCGTTTATTTATTCTCCGCGAAAGGGAACGCCTGCCGCGAGCATGGAGGATCAAATTCCGCACGACGTGCAAAGCGCACGGTTTGAACGCCTGCTTGCGGTACAAAATAAGATTGGACTTGAAAAAAATCAGCGTTTGGTCGGACGTGTCGTTCGTGTTCTCTGCGACGGCGTGAGCAAAAACAATCCCGCGCTTTATTCGGGACGCACTGAGGGCAACAAGATCGCCTTTTTTGAGGGGTCTGCCGAGGATACGGGAAAATTTGTGGATTTCAAGGTCGAAAGAGCCGACGCATACGCGCTCTACGGAAAGAGGATATAGTTTTTGTCAGAAACTTCTTGCAAGAAGTTTCC
>JAZRIE010000256.1:0-2288 GCA_045645105.1 Eubacteriales bacterium
TCCAAGCCGCAGGCTTGGTATATCATCGCCGCACGAAGTGCGGTGTATATCATCAGCCCCTATGGGGCTGGATATCATCACGCGCCAGTGTGTATTTTCCTGCGGCTTGATGATATACAACACTCCGTGTTGGTGATATACATTGCTTCGCATTGATGATATACACGCCTTCGGCGTGATTTGGATGCGAGAATGCGAAAAGATCTTGAATTCCCTTGAAAAATATGGTATAATACACTTAAAGAGGTGATATGAAATGAAAAAAGTAAATATTTTACAACTTATAGCCTCCATCTGTTTGTTGATTGGCAGTATTATAAATCTGTTGAATTTATTGATAGAGATTCCATTTGCACTCTATGTTTGTACAGGTCCACTTTTCTTAATATCGGTGATTTTATTCACTATCGTCCTTGTCAAACAGATAAAAAACAAGAAGCAAAATAAAAACGATTGATCTTCGCTTTAACTGTTGGACACCTTTTGTTCGCAATTACCCCTGTTTAGACACCTTTTATCCGCAATATCGCACCGTATTCAATAACAACGGAGCGAAAACGGTATCGATCTTTGGCTTGTGGACGATATGCTCGGATAGCTGGTTGATTCTTCCCGGAAAATTTGCAATTCATCGACTGGAAATCAAATCCGTGTCTATAGGGGAATCCTATCTACAATACAAAGCCGGAATCATCTATCCGGTAAGAATCAAGACGCGTTCCGGAAAGACCTTCAAGTTAAAATTCAACAATGATATATATGCCAAAGCAGTGAGAAATTGGGCGCGCAGATAGGTTTCTTATAAATTCAAAAAAGAAGGTTCTGTAATGGAAAGCAAGCTTGCTTGTTCCCAAAACAGAACCTTTTTTAATTTAGATTACTCCACCGTCACCGATTTGGCAAGGTTACGGGGACGGTCGATGTCGCATCCGCGCAGAGCGGCGGTCTCGTATGCCAGCACCTGAACGGCGGTCATTGCCGCAAAGAGCGTCGCCGCGTCCGAATTGACGGGCAACAGGATCACCTCATCGGCAGACGCCTGCGGATTCCTCGCGTCCTCGCGACACATCAGGATCACGCGCGCTCCTCGGCTGTACACCTCGCGAACGTTGCTTTCGGTCTTGTCGTAAAGCTCCGCCTCGGTGGAGATCGCGATCACGGGCGTTCCCTCCTCGATCAGCGAGATCGTTCCGTGCTTCAGTTCTCCTGCCGCGTATGCCTCACAGTGAATATACGAGATCTCCTTGAGCTTGAGCGCCGCCTCCTGCGACATCGCATAATCCACGCCGCGTCCGATATAGAACACGTGCTCCTTTTGGCAAAGACCCTCTGCCATGCGGCGAAGCTCCTCGGTCTTCTCGAGCATCTGCTCCACGGCACGCGGTGCGTCCTCAACGACGCTTCTCACAATCTCTCGTGCTTCGTCGTCGCCAATTCTGCCGCAGCTGTGCGCGATCGCCGTCGCGATCATGTACAGAACAGAGACCTGCGTGCAATAGCCCTTTGTGGTCGCCACTGCGATCTCGGGTCCTGCATAGGTGTAAATGCGGTGGTCCGCCTCACGCGCGATGGTGGTCTCCACCGCGTTGACGATGGCAAGCGTGGGAAGCCCCTTTTCCTTGGCGTAGCGCAACGCCGCCAGTGTATCTGCCGTCTCGCCCGACTGCGAGATCAGCACCACGAGCGTGCCGTCCACGGCAAGCGGCGGATGGTAGCGGTACTCGGACGCGATATAGGACGCCGTAGGCACCTTTGCCACCTGCTCCAAAAGCATGCCGCCCACAAGTCCCGCATGGGTTGCCGAGCCGCAAGCCACGATCTGAATGTTCTTGACCTTTTCCCAGAAGCTTGGGTCAATGCCGTCCGCCGAAAAATCGGGTAACCCCTTTACGATGCGGGGCGAGACCGACTTGACGATCGCCTCGGGCTGCTCGTAGATCTCCTTGAGCATAAAGTGCTCAAATCCGCCCTTCTGCGCCGATTCGGGCGTCATGGTCGTCACGCTCCACGCAGGAGTAGAACAAGTGCCGTCGGTCAGATAAAGCTCTGCGCCGTTCGGCGTCAGGTGCGCGATCTGCCCTTCCTCCAAGCAGTAGTACTCCTTGGTAAACGGCAACAGTGCCGTCATGTCCGACGCAAGATAGTAACCGTCCTGTCCCTTTGCAAGGATCAAGGGGCTTCCGCTACGGATCGCCCAGACCTCACCCACAAGATCCTCAAACATAATGCCGAACGCATACGACCCCTTCATGCGAGCCGTCGCCTCACGGATCGTCTCCACGGGTGTG
>JAZRIE010000257.1:0-3923 GCA_045645105.1 Eubacteriales bacterium
CCTCGATCGATCGGCAGGTCAGGGACGGAAAACGCTTGCGAGAGCCGAGGTCGATCGTCTCGTTCTTCGCGGACTTGTCCACAAGCCGCACCTCGGGAAAGACCTCATGCCACAGATAGGTGTTGTGATCGGTGATCACGTTCAGGATTTCCTGATAAAAGCCGTCGGTCAGCTTGTCGGAGTGTCCCGACATCACGTTTGCGCTTTCGGGGTGCCGACCCATCATCCACGTAATAAAGAGGATGCAGAGCGTCGATTTACCCACACGCGGAGGCAGGCTGATACCGAGGAACTTGATCTTGCGGTCGGCGAGGTCTTGCAGGTCGTACACCAGCACCTTGATGACCTTGCGGCGCGGCAGATAGAAGCGCGACTCGGGCGAGCGGTTCCACTCCAGAAAGATCAGATAGGAATCGAAACGGTCACGCGCCTCCAGATGATAGGATTCCTTTTGCAGATGATTGACCTCACGCAGATCATGCACGTCGTGTATATGCTTCATGGCGCGGACGAGATATTTGCGGTACTCGGAAAGATACCCGAACGCCCGTTCCTTGTCCTCGGCGTACATCAGCTTCAGACACTCGAACCAATCGCGGTAGAGCCGCAACTCCCGCGGGCTCCGCTCCGCCCGCTCCCGTATTTGCTTGATGACTTTTTTCATTCTCCCTCCTGTAGAATATAAAAAAGCGCAGAATCACATACAAGAATTTCTTGTACGCAATTCTGCGCTTGGCTTTATTTGGTTGTTATCGAGATATTAAATCAATCAAGTCCAAATTGTGCTTTGGAAATTACCTTTCCGCCTTGGAAGGACACCGTAGCATTCCCCGACGAAAATAGACCTTCTCCATTCCAAGTGTAAATTTGCGTGATGTATTCTTCACCAATGCCCAGATCTGTTTCGGAGTTCAATTCTCCTTCCCCTCCAACGATCGCAACCACTTCCGCGTAAGTCATTCCGGACTTGATCGCTTCAAATTCGGCAAGCGTGATATACTTGGTGTTCTTGGGCGGTGCTTTTGTCACGGACTCTTGGTTCGTGCCTTGCGTTCCCGACGGCGGATTTGATGTGTCTGTGTCCGACCCCATCATACTGACACCCACGCCAATTCCAATGGTGAGTACGATAAAACACAAAAATACGATCAATACAGTTTTTAAACAGCCTTTCATTTTTAGACGTTTCCTTTCAGGGTTAAAATTTTTATTTGAAATTTTCGTAGAGTTCTACTCGTGTGCGTTTTGCAAACTCTTTCGCTTGTCGAGTGAACACCGAATTTGTGATTACAGCCGCACGACTTCGGAAATAATAATCCCTTGCAGATATAGCTTCATATACAGCGGGCTTGCCAACGTGATCCTTATACTTTTTGCATTGTATTGCAATTGTCTGTCCGTCGGGAGTGACTGCCAAAATGTCGGCTCCGTTGTCGTCGCTGGCTTTTGTCATTTTCACGTCCTTGTATCCCATTTGGGTGAGACGGTAACAAACGTACTTTTCATATTCCACACCAGTCATTCCTTCATGGTAGAAAGGCTCATTTGGATTGTGCTTTTGTGTCTGCTCTTGCTGTGCCTGTCGTTCTCGTTGCCTTGCAACCCACTCCCGATACACTCTACCATTAGGGTCATATGGGTCTCCGCGGGGCATAGATTTCTTGTCAGAATTTGTATTTCGGCATCTTGTTTTTAATACCATTTTACGCACAATTGCAGCCACAGCAAGGAGTGAGTAAAACAGCAAAAACATGATAAGTCCTATGTCCTCCGCCCCACAAGCAGATACAACGAATGGAAGTATCAGCATCCAAATAACAACTGTAACAAAAATTACATCCTTTGTGCTTTTCCTTCTCGGTGTAGTCGTTTGATCACGGTAAGTAGGATTATGGTTGGCGTTGGTTTTTGATGTTTGGTTGCTCTGTGATTGTTTAAAGGTTTTCTTTTTCAAGGGATTGCTTGGCAGAGGCACATATTTTGAAAATACCACGAAAAGAACCATGTCCGAAGAAATGCATGCAATCCATAATGGGAGACCCCAATCTTGCGGAATCAATAGCATCAGTGCCACAAGCTCCGCAAAAGGAGCAACTATAAACAAAACGAATCCCACGAGAATGTATATGGTCATAACCTTACGGCGTGTAAGTTTTTGATTTTTGATGGGTTGTTCAGTATCTGCATATTTTGTATTCAGCTTTGCAATTTTTTTACACACAACAATCGTTACAGGGATAAAAATGCCATAAAAGAAAAGCAAAGTTAAACCAAGGTAAATGTCTGATTGAAAAATCGAAAACAGATTTACAAGCACGAAAAGCGGAACCATAAAAAATGACACTAAAAATGCGGCAAGCAGCAAGCCCCTTTGCCACCTCTGCTGACGGGCAAAAAATTTCTCGAATTTAGAAACTTTACACTTTTCTGGAGACGCAGAAATATGGGGGTCTTTATTTGGCGGGTCACCAACAGTGTGAAATGCATCTGTTTTTACAACGTTTTCTTGCGTGTACTCCCAAACGTAACCGCACGATCTGCACGTTCTCCGCTCTTTGCCTGTCTGCCCGACGATAATTCGCAGTTCCACATCGTGGCTCCCACAACGGGGACAAAACTTGGTGCGCATTATTCAGCCGCCTTTCCGCTTCCCTGTAAAATCGCCTCGTGCTGACCTTTTACCCAATCGCCGTTTTTGCCGTACTTGTAGTATCCTTCGTAGGTCTTGCGGTTTGTCAGGATATACTGAACAGTGGAAAGCTGAAAGTCACCGCCCTTGCGCGTGCGGAAGCCCTCTGCTCGAAGAGTTTCCACAATTTCCTTAATCGTGCATCCCTCGTCACGCAGACCAAAGATTCGTTGGATCAGCGGAACCTCCGAGGGATTGATTACCAGCTTACCGCTCCCGCGCTGCGAGGAATACCCATACGGTGCTTTACCGCCCGCATAACCGCCCTGCTCTGATTTGACAGCTCGCCCAGAGGACGTGCGGCGGGTAATGTTGTTGCGCTCCTGCTCTGCCACAAACATAGTAAAGGTTTCGAGCATACTCGAAAACGCGCCAAGCATCCCGAAGTCCTCAGCCACGCTGATGATCTTAATATCCTTTTTCAGCAACAGCATTTTGAAGTAAAAATACAGATTGATGTCGCGGGCGATTCGGTCACTCTTGGCAACCACCACAGCCTGATACGGCGGATTGCTAATGTCCCCGTAAACGATATTGTTGAACTCGTCCGATCTCTCGTCCTGCACGCCGCTGATCCCCTCGTCGATGATCCACTTGATAATTGAAATATCATGTTGATCGGCGTAGGTCTGTATCGTCGCCTTTTGAGCGTCAATACCAAACCGATCCTCTGCCGCCTGCGCGTCGGTCGATACACGGACATATCCGATAGCGTCCATTTTTAACCTCCGTTGTTTTTTGATGATACCATTATATCACAGTTACGAATAATTGTCAAGAGGTATTTTTCGGTTTTTTAATTTTTATTTTGGTGAATGGAAAAATCGGTACTCGGTAAAATCGTGCACGTGGGAGCCGCCCATGATTTCAGCCTGTGGTCTCCGAAAAATCCGTTTGTACCGCATGTACCGTTGTCCCGCTAAAATCCTATACAGTTACTATAATTAGGCAGATTAGAGAGAATTACGAATACTGATTAGCCGTAAATCTCTCTAATCTCTCTATTTTTATCTCTTTATAGGATTTTAACGGGACATTGTGGACACTTAAAAGAAAAAAAGAGAAAAAAGGAGCAAAACAGGTGATAAATTGAAAAAATGGCGTCAACATTCTTGTCCCATTTGCGTCCACATGCTGGAAAAGGGCAACATTCCCTAAAATTTGGAAAATGTGGACATATGCAATTGTCCCGCATAGAATGTTGACGCTTTTCGGAATCGCCTTTTTGTTTTTT
>JAZRIE010000258.1:0-1575 GCA_045645105.1 Eubacteriales bacterium
ACTTCTCGAGGGAATGATCGGTGCGGGTGAGCCACTCAAGCTTGACACGAAACCGAGCGTCATTCTCGTCATCGGTGTCAACGGCGTTGGTAAGACGACGTCGATCGGTAAAATTTCCAACCAATTGCGCAAGCAGGGCAAAAAGGTCGTGGTCGCGGCGGCGGATACCTTCCGTGCGGCGGCGATCGATCAGCTTGCCGTTTGGTGCGAGCGGGCAAAGGTCGATCTCATTCGCCAAAACGAGGGGAGTGATCCTGCGGCGGTGGTGTTTGACGCTTGTCACGCCGCCAAAAACAAGAATGCCGACGTGCTGATCATCGACACGGCAGGTCGTTTGCACAACAAGACCAACCTGATGAACGAGCTTGCCAAGATCAACCGCGTGATCGACCGTGAATTGCCCGACGTTTGTCGGGAAAACCTATTGGTACTCGACGCCACCACGGGGCAAAACGCGATCTCGCAGGCAAAGGAGTTTAAAAACGCGGCGGCTCTCACGGGCTTGATCCTCAACAAGATGGACGGCACGGCAAAGGGCGGTATCGTCATTTCGATCCGTCAGGAGCTGGGAATCCCCGTAAAGTTTATCGGCGTGGGCGAGAAGCTCGACGATATGCAGGAGTTCGACCACACCGAGTTCGTCTCGGCACTGTTCGAATGATCGGAGAAAAAATATGAAAATCGTACTTGCATCCAGAAACCGCAAAAAGATCGGTGAGCTGAGAACGATTCTGTCGGAGTCCTTTTCGGAAATTGAGATCCTGTCGCTTGACGACGTGGGTATCCACGACGAGATCGAGGAAGACGGCAAAAGCTTTGAGGAAAACGCGCTGATCAAGGCGCGTGTTGCCGCAACGTCGGGCTATATCGGCGTGGGCGACGATTCGGGACTGACCGTGGACGCGCTCGGAGGTGACCCCGGTATCTATTCGGCGCGCTATGCGGCACGCTGTCACTTTGCGGGCGACCACGACGACGAAGGGAACAATCAGGCACTGCTGCAAAACCTGCGCGGTGTTCCTGAAAAGGATCGCACGGGCGCGTTCGTTTGCGCCATTGGTTGCGTGCTTCCCGACGGTCGTGAATTTACCGTTCGTGGGGAAGCCAAGGGCAGACTGCTTGAGGAATATCGCGGCGGCGGTGGCTTTGGATATGATCCGTTGTTCTTCTACGAGCCGCTTGATAAGACCTTTGCCGAGCTGACGCCCGACGAAAAGAACGCGGTCTCGCACAGAGGCATCGCGGTCCGCGCGTTCGCAAAAGCACTGCGCGAGATGCTCGACTAACAACCATGTTCGCACAAACCCTAAGATAAAAGTTTTGATCAAACTTTTTCAAAAGTTTGTGGGGCGGCGGGGCAAAGCCCCCCTCGCGCTCCGCAGAGCGCGAAATTCCCCCAACGGCGCTTTTCTTTTTGATAGCTTTTTCTTTTGCGCCTACAATGCCAAAAGAAAAAGCGGCTAACGACTTTTTGTTCACTGCCGGCTGTTGCTGTTCCCACACAGTCTGTTGTCGAACCCGGTCGCAAAAGCGTAAATAATTTGTAAATTATTAAAAATGTAACTAAAAAGTTTT
>JAZRIE010000259.1:0-5797 GCA_045645105.1 Eubacteriales bacterium
ACACCCTCCATCGAAATTCTGCGCGCGGCGGAACGAAACGGACTCCGTGAGATCTGCTTTACCGATCACTACGATTGCCACGACATTCCCACCGAGTCGCACGACCTCTTTACCATGGAGCAATACGCGCAGGCTTACGACGCGCTTTCGTCGGACAGCGTCATGATCCGCAGGGGCGTAGAGTTTGGACTTACGACCTGGAACCGTCCCGAGCTTGACGCGCTTCTTGCACAGCGTAAGTTTGATTTTGTGATCGGCTCGGTCCACTACGCGGGCGGATTTGATCCCTATTATCCCGATTATTGGAAGGGAAAGACGGTTCAGGAGGGCTTTTCGGAATATCTCGTTCGGTCGCTGGAGTGTGTGAAGGTGCACGACAATTTTGACGTCCTGGGACACCTCAACTACGTATGCAAGTCGGCGCACAACCCCACGCACGAGCCGCTTCGTTATGAGGATTACGCCGATATTTGCGACGAGATCATGAAGATCCTCGTGCAAAAGGGGAAGGGCATGGAGATTAACACGAGCGGCGTTGATCGTGTAGGCGATTTCTTGCCGTCTGCGACCTTCCTTCGTCGCTTCAAGGAGCTTGGCGGTGAGATCGTCACGCTCGGATCGGATGCGCACGATCCCACACGCGTAGGTCAGTACGCAACCGAGGCACTTGAGATCCTGAAGGGCATTTTCGGATACGTTTGCACCTTTGAGGAAAGACGCCCGATCTTCCATAAGCTATAATCGTCAAGAAAAGAGAGACACAAACATGAGAATTCTATGCATCGGAAACAGCTTTTCGCAGGACGCGACGCGTTATCTTCACGACATCGCGAGGGCGGACGGATCTAAATTTGAGGTCGTCAATCTGTATATCAGCGGATGTCCCCTGGAAAAGCATTATCGCAACATGCTGGGCGATCACCGCGCATACGACCTTCAATACAACGGCTCCCACACGGGCTTTCAGGTATCGCTCAAGGAGGCGCTCCTCAGCCGCGCGTGGGACGTGGTCACGCTCCAGCAGGCAAGCCCGCAGAGCCCGTATTACAAGACCTATCAGCCCTATCTGAACGAGCTGAACGCATACGTCAGAAGGTGCGTACCGCAAGCGCGCGTGCTCATCCATCAAACTTGGGCTTACGAGGAGGGAAGCGAGCGCTTCAGAAAGATCCCCGAGCCAATGACCTCGGCGGAGATGCTTGAAAAGATCAAGGAGAATTACGACCGTGCCGCGCGTGAGATCAATGCCGACGGCATTATTCCCGCAGGCGAGCTGATGGCAAAGCTTTTGCAGAACGGCATTTCGCGCGTACACAGAGACGGCTTTCACGCGTCGTTGGGTCTTGGACGCTACGCGCTGGGGCTTTTGTGGTATGCGACCTTGAGCGGTAGATCGATTGCCGACAACACCTTTGCGGATTTCGATATTGAGGTCAGCGATGGGGAAATTGAGATCGCGAAAAAATGTGTAAGCGAGCTTTGTAATCATCAATAAGAATATGAATATGAATATGAAGGGACTGCTTAGAAACGAAGCAGCCCCTTCGTATTTTTTGTTTGTTGGTGTCAAAATATGACGAGGTGCATAGAATGATAGCGAAGAGAGCTTTTTCTCTGAAATCCATGTAAAGGAGATTTTCGATTATGGCGGAAAACAAATATTCATGCATGTCGTCGGGCGGGAACTCGCGTGAGACTGTGTGTATTGAGACCAATCGCGTGTTGGATTCCTGCCGTGACCGCGATTGCTTCGAGCACGTGCGTGTCTATCTCTCCTGCTTCGGCAACGAGATTTTGGAGCGCACGGGGGCGATCCGCGCAAAGAGCGCAAGCATCGTTTGGACCTATATCGGCATCGACCCGATCCAGTTCAACCGCGGATTTTACTCGGTCACGATCCGTTTTTATGTAAAGGTCGTCTTTGAGGCTTGCGTTGGCGGCGGACGCGCGCAGGAGCTTGAGGGGATCGCAGTGCTGGAAAAGCGCGTGATCCTGTACGGCGGTGAGAGCAACGTCAATATCTTCAAGAGCAGTGCTTGCGGCAACGACTTCTGCTCGCTTCCCAATCCCGATTGCGGCGAGCGCAATGTTCCCACCGCGATCATCGAGGTAGTCGATCCCGTCCTGCTTTCCACCAAGATCGTGGAAAAGGCATCGGACTGCAACTGTTGCTGCTGCTGTCAGGAGAACGATCTTCCCGAGGCTGTGCTTTCGTCTCTGGATTCTCCGTTGCAGTTTGACGACGACGACAGAGGCAGACGCTATCTGACCGTTTCTTTGGGCATTTTCTCGGTGGTACGCATCGTGCGCCCCGGGCAGTTCCTCGTGCAAGCGACCGAATACAATATTCCCGAAAAGGAATGTCATCCCGTAGAGGAAGACGACCCCTGCCATGTATTCCGTTGCATGCCGTTCCCCGTGAGTGAATTTTGCTCGCAGGGTGCGGCACCCACGACCGTGAACGAGCGTTCCTCGCGTTGCGGCTGCGGCAAAAACGACTGAGACACCAAAAAAGGGTTGAACCCACGCGGTTCAACCCTTGACTTGTAAACGAAACGAACGACTTTTGCCACATTTTGAAAGTGCTAATACTATTCTCAAATAAAAAACTCTAACCGATGCTGTTCCATGCGAAACAACGGTTGTGGAGATTTCAGGGTCTCGGTGGCCCCTGAAATCTTGCGATAGTACCTTTCCGTCTGTTCGCATGCATTCCCTCTTATGCCCTAAATAAAGGAACGGGGCAGAGCATTAATGCTCTTATCTATCCTTAAAATGCGGTAAAAGTTCTTGGAGGTGTCGAACGTGGCTTGCCACGTTTAACTTCTTTTCAAGAAGGTTCTGACAAAAAACAAAAAACAAAAAACAAAAAAACAAAAACAAGATTTAGAGATTCGTATAAATCCTTACTCAGCCGCTTTTTCCGCGTCGGGGAGCAGGGCAGGGGTTTCCTCCGCGCCAAGCTCGCGCAAGAGATGATAGCGGCTCTTACCCGTACCCTTGATACATTCGGGCGTGATCTCCACCTCTGCTACGTCGGCACGCGACGGGATCTCATACATGATCTCGGTCATTGCCGATTCCAGGATCGAGCGCAGACCGCGCGCACCCGTGTTGCGTTCGATCGCAAGTGCGGCAACGGCATCCAGTGCCTCGCGGCTGAAGGTCAGCTTCACGCCGTCCATGCGGAACAGCTTTTCGTACTGCTTGACAAGCGAATTCTTCGGCTCGGTCAGAATACGGATCAAAGCGTCCTTGTCAAGATCGTTTAAGGGAACGATCACGGGGATACGACCAACCAATTCGGGGATCAGACCGAATTTTACAATGTCGTGCGGGACAACGTCACGGAAAATGCCCGTGTCCTTGCGCTCGGCTTTGGTCTTGATCTCGCCGCCAAAGCCAATGGTCTGATTGCCCTTGCGGTTTTCGATCGTCTTGTCAAGCCCCTCGAACGCGCCGCCGCAGATAAACAGAATGTTCTTGGTGTTGATCTGAATAAATTCCTGATTGGGATGCTTGCGTCCACCCTGCGGGGGAACGTTGGAGACCGTACCCTCGAGAATTTTCAGGAGTGCCTGCTGAACGCCCTCACCCGACACGTCGCGCGTGATCGAACGGTTTTCACTCTTGCGGGCGATCTTGTCGATCTCGTCGATATAGATGATGCCGCGCTCGGCAAGCTCAATATCGTAGTCGGCGGCTTGGATCAGACGGAGCAGAATATTTTCCACGTCCTCACCCACGTATCCCGCCTCGGTCAGCGTGGTGGCGTCGGCAATGGCAAAGGGAACCTTCAGGGTCTTTGCAAGGGTTTGCGCAAGATAGGTCTTACCAACACCCGTAGGACCGATCAGAAGCACGTTGCTCTTTTGCAGCTCGACCTCGTCCTCGGTCTCTGCTTCCTGCTGCTCCTTCTTCTTTTTGCCCTTGACCTTTTTTGGCTCAACGGAAAGAATACGCTTATAGTGATTGTAAACGGCGACCGAAAGAGCGACCTTTGCCTCGTCCTGCCCGATCACGTACTGGTCAAGCGTTGCCTTGATCTGCATGGGGCGGGGAAGCTCGGAAAGCGAGAGCTTATCCGTGGAAGGGGTCAGGTCCTCGGTCTCCATGATCAGATCGTTGCACGCCTCTACGCAAAAATCGCAGATATACGCGCCCGTGGGAGACGGGATCAGGAAATTGACCTGATGCTCGTTTCTGCCGCAGAACGAGCAATGACGAAGCCCCTTCGTGCCGTTGTTAGATGATGTGTTTGCCATGATAGTCCTTTCGGCTGTTTTTATGCGCGCTTGGTCAGAACCTTGTCAACCAAGCCGTATTCCAAGGCTTCCTGCGCGGTCATATAGTTGTCACGGTCGGTGTCGCGCTCAATGATCTCAAGCGGCTTGCCCGTGTTTTCGGCAAGGATCTTGTTGAGCGTTGCCTTGGTCTTCAGAATTTGTTCGGCTTGGATCTGAATATCGCTTGCCTGACCGCGTGCGCCGCCCAAGGGCTGATGGATCATGACCTCACTGTGGGGAAGTGCAAGACGCTTGCCCTTGGTACCCGAGGAGAGCAGGAACGGGCCCATGCTTGCCGCCATACCGATGCAGATGGTGGAAACGTCACACTTGATAAACTGCATGGTGTCGTAGATCGCCATGCCTGCGGTGACCGATCCGCCGGGGGAATTGATATAGAAGGAAATATCCTTGTCGGGATCCTGCGCCTCAAGGAACAGCATCTGCGCGACCACCAGGGAAGCCGTGGTGTCGTTGACCTCGTCGGAGAGGAAAATGATGCGGTCATTGAGCAGGCGGGAGAAGATGTCGTAGGAGCGCTCGCCGCGATTGGTCTGCTCTACGACCATGGGAACCAGCGCGTCCTTGGTAAATTCTCTGTAATCAAACATCTGTAAATACCTCTTTTCGGAATATTTGAACCGGAAGTCGCACAAGCAATTTCCGGTTCAGAAGTGAAATTATTTTGCGATTGCGTTTTCTTTCACGAGGTCCATTGCCTTCTTGACCTTGAGGTCTTCTGCAACGGAGTCTGCGGGAACCATATCGCGAACCTTGTCGGCTTCCATGCCGTAAGCCTCGGCAATTCTCTTGATCTCCTCGTCGGTCTCAGCCTTGGTGACCTTAACCTTTTCCTTCTTTGCGATCGTCTCAAGCGCAAGTCTGAGCTTTACCTGCTTCTCAGCCTGCGGGCGGAGCTGCTCGCGAAGGGTATCGAGAGTCATGCCGGTGTATTGGAAGTAGGTCTTGAGATCCAAGCCCTGCATACGCAGACGGCTGTCGTAGTCGCGAACGAAGTTCTCGGTCTCGGCAACGAACATCTGCTCGGGAATGTCTGCAACCACCTTTTCGATGAGTGCGTCAAGGATCGCGTCCTCAAACTTACGGTCTGCCTCGTCCTCGTGTCTCTTAGCAATTTTTGCCTTCACGTCGGCACGATATTCATCGATCGTATCAAATTCGGATACGTCTTTTGCGAAATCATCGTCAAGCGCGGGAAGCTCCACGTGCTTGATGCTGTGGATCACAGTCTTGAAGACTGCGGGCTTGCCTGCAAGCTCCTTTGCGTGGTACTCCTCGGGGAAGGTGACGTTTACGTCGAAAGCTTCCTCGATCTTGTGACCTGCAACCTGCTCCTCAAAGCCGGGGATAAAGTTGCCCGAGCCGAGCTTCAGGGGATATGCGTCACCCTTGCCGCCCTCGAATGCAACGCCGTCTACAAAGCCCTCGTAGTCGATGGTGCAAACGTCGCCCATCACGGCAGCGGTGTCGTCGGTGATCTCAATTTCTCT
>JAZRIE010000260.1:0-2185 GCA_045645105.1 Eubacteriales bacterium
CGAGGACGCCTGTCCCTACATTAAAATCGAAATGTCGCGTGCTTATCCGGTATTTGTAATCGTCCTTTATTTGCGGGCAAACGATGCTCGCGCCCATAAAAAACAATATTTAAACAGAAAACCGGTATTACATCATCCCGAAATGCTCAAACAGAATACCGCCAAGCTCGCGGATCTCGTCGATTTGAATGGCGGTTTTATCGGAAAAGATGAGGCACCGCGTATATTCGTCGATCCGCTTGACCGTTCCGGTCTTGGTCCGATATGAGCCGCCCGCCTTTCTATCGTCCGGCACGAAATAGGTCACGCTGATCTCAACGCGTTGGTCAAGATGCTCGGCGAGAATGCGTAGCTTTTCGTCGATCAAAAGCTTTGCGTCGTCGGTCATATCGGCACGCGGATCGGTCAGACGTGCCGTCTCCGCCACCTCATCCTCATATCCCGTCAGCGCCATGAACGCGCCAAACTGTGCCGCACGGTCGGCACGAGACATTCTCTCTCGCGTCGGCGAGGTATGATGCGGCAGGTCAATGAGGTCGGCATACGCCCACTCGCGGTCGTCGCGGTTATCGGTTTGCATGGTCTCGTCCCCCTTTCCTCTCACGCTTTATGACCGCCGATCTGACGGTTGCGTTCACGTGCAGTCGCGCCCTCCTCAAAATTCATGCCCTTGAGAATGGCGTTTTTTCCGTATTTCTTCTTGATCTCGATCATGGCTTCCTGCATCTTCCGCTCGCGCGCCAGAGTCTCCTCTTCCTCAAGCTGTGCGCGGTCGCGTGCCTCGTAGTCCACGAACATATTCAACTGCTCACTCTCGCGCGACTGGTCGGTCACGTCGGTCTCGGGAATGATGTGGTTTGCCGTAACGTTGATGCGGCGCACCAAAAGCCGTCGGCTGACGATCCGCTCAAACAACGCGTCAACGGCTTCTCGGATCAGACGCGTGGACGAGGTAAAGCGCCCCACGTTTGCCGTACCGTGCGCGGGCTTAGGGACTTCCCTTCCGTAAAAATCGGCGGTGATCTCGCCCTTGTAGGCGCGGCGTCGTGTGGGATCGGTCAGGTTTTCCACGTCATAGCCCACCGTTAGCACGATCTGATCGGTCACAAGCCGCTTTTCCACAAGCTCCAGCGTCATCAGCTCCACCATCTCGCGCACGATCAGGCGCGCCTTTTCCCATTCATAAGGCGTTGACAGAACCTGCCCCGAGCTGATACTGCTCGTGCGCGGCTTATACGCCTTGATCTCGGCGACAGTACACGGCTCCCAGCCCCATGCGTGGTCGATCAAAAGCTCGGCATTCACACCGAACAGACGGTACAGAAGCGCCTCGTTATAGTAAGAATCCGACGCACCGATCGAGCATCTTGCCACGTCGCCCATGGTGTAGAGCCCGTGCGACTCCAAGGTCTTGGCGTACCCCTTGCCCACGCGCCAGAAGTCGGTGAGCGGACGGTGATCCCAAAGCAGACGGCGGTAGCTTCGCTCGTCAAGCTCGGCAATGCGCACACCGTCCTCGTCTGCATCCACGTGCTTGGCAACAATATCCATTGCCACCTTGCACAGGTACAGGTTGGTGCCAATTCCTGCCGCCGCGGTAATACCCGTCTCGTGCTTGACGGCACGGATCAGCGTGCGCGCGAACTCGTAGGCGGACTGCTTGGCACTTTTGAGATATGGCGTGGCGTCGATAAAGACCTCGTCGATCGAATACACGTGAATGTCCTCGGGCGAGACGAAGCGCAGATAGGTGTTGTAGACCTGCGTGCTGTAGCGCATGTAAAGCGACATGCGCGGCGGTGCGACGATATAGGAAAGCTTTTTGGTGGCGTCACGCGCAAGCTCCTCGGCATTGAAGGACTCCCCCGAAAAGGACGCGCCTGACAACGCCTTTTTGCGCTTTGCGTTGGCATCCTTGACCTTGGAGACCACCTCAAAGAGCCTCGCGCGCCCCGAGAGCCCATAAGCCTTGAGCGACGGTGTGACGGCGAGGCAGATGGTTTTTTCGGTGCGCGTGCCATCTGCAACGACGAGAAGCGCGGACATGGGATCAAGACCGCGCTCCCGGCACTCTACCGAAGCATAAAATGACTTTAAATCTATTGCGATGTATGTTCTTTCGGTTGACATTTTTCTTCCAACTTACCTTTCAAATAAGTCGGATCGTAGCCATGTCGTTCTGTGA
>JAZRIE010000261.1:0-17548 GCA_045645105.1 Eubacteriales bacterium
TTCTTATAAGAAGTTCCCCCAAAAAAAATCAAACCGCGTCCCCGCTCACGACGGCGAAAGCCAGGTCATGATATTGTCGGCAAAGGCAACGATGTCGGGCAAAAGCTTGCAAAGCAGGGCGGTGATTACAATACCGAGCAATGAAACAAGAACGACCGACCACCACGACGAGCCCTTGACGCGAAAACGGATCTCCGCGCGGTATTTCAGATCCTCGGGAATGTAAAAGCGTGCCGTGAGAAAATCAATTTTGTCATCGGCCGCAGGCTGTTCTGCCACACAATTAGTGCTCTCGACATTGGAAGCGTCCCCCTCGGAATCGGACGCGGTCATTTCGGGATCGATCTCGCCTCCCTCTCCCTCGGCGGCTTGCGTCACTGTTTGCTCGAATGGACACACTGCATCGCCCGTGGCATCATCGGTCGTCTCTGTCGGGGCATTCTCGGAAGTCGCCTCCCCTTCCCCATCGATGCGACGCACTACTAAGCGCAGAGTCGTCCCCCGCGCAAGCGCACGACGGATCGCCGTGCTACGGAAATACCCCAGCTCCGACAGCGTTTTGGCGCGGTCGGGAGATAAGCAATCCTCCGAAAGCAGGCGTCTGACAAACGCGCCGAGGCCTTGACGAGTATAGGCGTTCATGACCGACGCAACGATCAACGCCAACATAAAGGCGATAATGATATTGCGCACGGTAGCCCCCAGCTCGTTTGCGACCGAGAAGTTTTCGTAAACGCCAAATTCCAAGGTGAAGTAACGGTCTCTTACATAGCTGATCAGCTCGTAGACCGTAGATTGCTCGTACCCCGCCAAGAGACGCTCCCAAAAGGTGAGTCCCTGCTCGTTCGCAAGATTAAACATGGTAAACATCCTTTTCAGCTCTCCTTTCTGCTTTTTATATAGTTAGCAAATGCTAACCGACATGAACGGGGGATTGCGCCTTTCTTTCGTTTTTGCGCACATTCCAACCCGCCCGTCGGTTAGCATCGGCTAACTCCTTGTATGGAAAGAAGTTATTTCTTGATCACGTCAACGCCGATATACTTACGCAGGCACTCGGGAACCGTCACCGAGCCGTCGGCGTTCTGATTTTGCTCAACCAGCGCGGGGAAGATGCGGCTGGTTGCCAAGCCCGATCCGTTCAGCGTATGAACGAATTCCATCTTACCGTTGTCGCGCTTGACACGCATCATGCCGCGGCGCGCCTGATAATCACGCGCGTTGGAGACCGACGAGACCTCCTTGTATCCGTTCATCGACGGAATGTTGATCTCGATATCGTAGGTTCTCGCCATGGACGCCGAGCAGTCCTCTGCCGCAAGCTTTACCGTGCGGAAGTGGAAGCCGAGTCCCTTTACGAGGTTTTCTGCATTGGTAACAAGCTCCTCAAAGGCTTCGTCGCTCTTTTCGGGCAGGGTATACTGCACCATCTCGACCTTATTGAACTGATGTCCGCGCACCATTCCGCGCTCATCGGCACGGTAGGAGCGTGCTTCGCGGCGGAAGCAGGGCGTGTAGCTGATATATTTCTTGGGCAGGTCGGCTTCGGTCAGGATCTCGTCGCGGTGAAGCGAAACGAGAGCCGTCTCGGCAGTAGGAAGCATAAAGCGACGACGCTCGTCCTCAGCGGTCTCCAGCCAATAGACGTCGTCCTGGAATTTGGGGAACTGCCCTGCCGTCAGACCGCACTCATAGCCGAGCATATGGGGCACAAGCATAAGCTGATAGTTGTTGCCGAGGTGGAAATCGACGAAATAATTGAGAATTGCCCACTCCAAACGCGCGCCAAGACCCGAATAGATCCAAAAGCCGTTGCCCGAAAGCTTTGCGCCCCTCTTGTAGTCGATCAGACCGAGGTCGGTGCAAAGATCGACGTGGTTTTTGGGCTCAAAATCAAACTTGCGAGGCTCGCCGTGATAGCGAAGCGGCTCATTGTTTTCCTTACCGCCGGGGAGAAGATCCTCGTCGGGCAGGTTGGGAAGTCCAAGCATAAAGGACGTGAGCTGTGTTTCCACTTCCTTGAGCTTTTCGTCATTTGACTTGACCTTCGCGCCCATTTCCTTCATCTGCGCAAAGATGGGAGCAACGTCTTTTCCCTCCTTTTTATATATAGGAATCATTTTATTGGTCTTGTTTTGCTCTGCCTTCAGCGTCTCGGTCTCTCCAATGAGTGCGCGTCGCTCGCCGTCCAAGCGCAGGATCGCTTCAATGTCCTCTTTGGCATCTTTTCCCTTTTTGGCAAGGCGCGCAATGACCTCGTCCGGTTTTTCCTTAATATATTTAATGTCTAACATAATCGTTTTCTCCTAAATTTAATCAATTTCTGCAAAAAAATTCTCTCCGCAGATAGTTTTCAGCAATGCTTCCAGATCGTCGTCATCGTCGTATGCAAGCTCAACGACCTTTTTCTTGGCAGTTTTGAGAATGCGCACGCGTCTTCCGAGAACTCCGACAGCACGATGTTCCAACTCGTGCATATACGCCTTTCGTTGCGTCAGCGTAGTCTCTTCCTCGCCCACCGTTTCCTGCGGCTCATAGTTCATCAAACGGATCGTGCGCTCAACGTCACGCACCGAAAGCCCGTTTTCAGCAATCTTTTGCGCCAAGGGAGTCATGCGAGACTCATCCTTGAGCCCCAAAAGCGCGCGCGCGTGTCCCGCGGTGATGTCACCATTCTTCAAAAGCTCCAGCACCTCGTCGGGAAGATCCAGCAAACGCAACATATTCGTGACGGTAGAACGATTCTTGCCCACCCGCTTTGCCACTTGGTCCTGCGTCAGACCGTAGCGGTCGATCAAAACGTCGTAAGCCATCGCTTCTTCAACGGGGTTCAGGTCCTCGCGCTGAACGTTCTCTATAACCGCAACCTGCGCCGCCTTGAGGTCGTCGCCCTCCAGAATCACAGCAGGAATTTCGTTTAATCCCGCCATTTTCGCGGCTCTCCAGCGACGTTCCCCCGCAATGATCTCATAATTTCCCTGCAAAAAAGCACTTTCGCGCACAATAATCGGCTGCAGGACGCCAAATTGTCCAATCGAATCCGCAAGCTGCTCCAAGGATTCATGCGTAAAAGTCTTTCTCGGCTGATCGCTACGCGGTTCCACATCAGCAATGCGAAGCATCGTCGCCGCATTCGCCTTGTCGCTTGCCAATACATTGTCATCCAGCAGGGAGTAAAAATCTCTCCCCAGCCCACTCCTAGATTTTGCCATGCTCCTCTCCTTATATCCTCTCGGCAAGCTCTTTTGCCACGTTCATGTACTCAACAGCACCCTTGGAGCGTTTTTCGTGGTAATAAACAGGCGCACCAAAGCCGGGTGCCTCCGAAACCTTGACGTTTCTGGAGATCGTCGTCTCAAAAAGTCTGTCCGCATAGTGCTTACGAAGCTCATTGATCACCTGCATGGACAGTATCAGGCGATTGTTATGCATTGTAATCAGGATTCCCGTCACGTTCAACGCCTTATTATAGTGCGTTTTGATGCGGCTGATGGTAAACATCAGCTGAGAAAGCCCCTCGAGCGCAAAAAACTCACACTGCATGGGGATCACCACGCCGTCACTTGCCGTCATAGCATTGACGGTCAGCATGCCCAGTGAAGGCGGGCAGTCAATGATGATGTAGTCGAACCTTGCGCGCGCCTCATCCAACTTCTTTTTCATCACGTATTCGCCGTTTTCGACGTCGCCAAGCTCATACTCTGCACGTGCCAACGTAGTATTTGCAGGAATAACCGACAAATTATCGTATTTGGTCTTGATCGTGACCGACTCCGCCGAAGCATCGGTTTTCAACATATCAAAAACCGTCGCCTTCAGCGACTTTTTCATGATTCCAACGCCACTCGTGGCATTTCCCTGCGGATCAAGGTCCACCAAGAGAACCCTGTACCCCAAAACGCCAAGAGACGCTGCAATGTTCACAGCAGACGTTGTTTTGCCAACGCCGCCTTTTTGATTTGCAAACGAAATAATCTTGCCCATCTGTTTTATAACCCTTTCTGATCGAATTTCCAAAGATAACAATTATATTATACCACACAACCGCAAAAAATGCAAGACATATTGAAAAGAATAATATTTTTTCGAAATCAACCCGCTTACCGCCTACACAAAGGCCAAGTAACGTTTCACGTGAAACGTTACGCGGCGCAAGCGGAAAAGACTTTGCGCAAAGTGTTGCGCCGCGTGCATCGAAATGCACTGTGCGCGAAACGCCGCGCGGCGCAAATCAGAAACGTTTCACGTGAAACACCGACCCTTGATGTTTATAAAAAAGCGCCTCACGCAACCACATTCAACAGAATGTTTCACGTGAAACGCCAGCCCTTGATGTTTATAAAAAGGCGTCTCACGCAACCACATTCAACGGAATGTTTCACGTGAAACGCCCTTATTTAAAGCGGCTTTTTCATAATCGCCGCATAAGCGCGCGGGTACCCACCCGGCGTCTCCTCCTCTTTTTGGGCGACAACCACGCACCGAGCCTCCGCAGTTCCGTCCAAAAGCTTCAATTGCATGTTGTGAACAGTCGCCTTTGAGCAGCCGAGCTTTTTGAGCGCGTTTTGCGCCTCCGCCGCCTCTTCATCGCCCCTCGCGCCCTTCAATGCCACGAAAAGGCCGCCGATTTTGACGTATGGAGCGCAAAGCTCTGCAAGAACGTTCATTCTCGCAACCGCACGGCTGGTCACCACGTCAAATTTTCCGAGCCTCTTCATTGTCGAAGAGTCCTCGGCGCGCCCCGAAACCGCTTCAAGATTGGAAAGCCCTATCCGTTCTGCCGCATCTTTTACAAAAGCAACCTTTTTCGCAGTGCTATCAAGCGCAACAATCAGAAGATCAGGACGCGCGATTGCAAGTGGGATCGACGGGAATCCAGGTCCGCAACCAAGATCAAGCACCCTTGCACCCTTCGGAATATATTCTGACGCAAGCAGAGAGTCGATATCGTGCCTGTAAACCACATCGCCAAGCTTGCGAATAGCGGTCAGATTGGTGACTTGGTTGACGGTCAAGAGATGCGTATTAAACTCGTAAAACAGCCGAATTTGTTCATTTGTGACGCCCGCGATGCCGTTTTGGTCAGCGGCGCACTCAAATCGAGCCAGAAAATCTACATATTCCAAGACAAAATCCTCACTTCATTCCAAGAAAGATCAGCAAAACCGAAACGTCCGCAGGATTAACTCCGCTAATACGAGACGCCTGACCAACCGTCACAGGACGGATCTGTGCCAGCTTTTGTGCAGCTTCCAGCCGCAATCCGCGAATTTTGCTATAATCAATGTCGTTTGGCAGGCGTTTTTGATCCAATTTGCGTCGTCTTTCGATCTCGGCGAGCTGACGGCTTGCATACCCCGCGTATTTTACCGAGGTCTCGACCGCCAGAGCGACCGCGCATGAGAGATTTGGTCGATCCCGATCGATCGACGCAAGAGATGCATAGGTGACAGGCGGTCGGCGGAGTAAGTCAGCAAGCGACGCCCCCGACTTCAGCGGCGTCTCTCCGATCAACGTCAAAAAGCCGTTTGCGACAGCAGGCGAGACGTGCGTTGTCTCCAATCGCTCAATTTCCGCATCCCCAAGTGCTTTTTTGGACAAAAAAGCCCGATAACGCGCCTCAGAGACCAACCCCGCCTCGTATCCGATAGGGGTCAGGCGCAGGTCGGCGTTGTCCTGACGAAGCAACAAGCGATATTCCGAGCGCGAGGTCATCATGCGATAAGGCTCGTTCGTCCCCTTGGTGACAAGGTCGTCGATCAGCGTCCCGATATAGCTACCCGAACGCTCTAATATTATAGGAAGCTTTCCCTGCACGGCACGCGCCGCGTTCATTCCCGCGACGAGCCCCTGCGCGGCGGCCTCCTCGTACCCCGACGTGCCGTTAAATTGTCCCGCACCGTACAGTCCCTTGACCGTTTTAAACTCCAAGGACGCGTCCAATTGCAACGGATCGGCGCAATCATACTCAATCGCGTAGGCGTAGCGCATGATCTCGGCACGCTCAAATCCATCGAGCGACCGCAGCATTTTATGCTGTACATCGGTAGGGAGCGAGGTCGAAAAGCCTTGAATATACATTTCCTCGGTGTTCTCTCCCACGGGCTCCACAAAAAGCTGATGACGCTCCTTTTCAGCAAACCGAACCAGCTTGTCCTCAATCGACGGGCAATAGCGCGGTCCCGTGCCGTGAATTTTTCCCGAGTACAGTGCGCTTCTTTCGATATTTTCGCGAATAATACGGTGTGTTTCGGCGTTGGTGTAGACGATATGGCAGGGGATTTGCTCAAGGTCGTCAAAAAAGCCCTCGTCATGGAGCGCGCTATAGGGGAGTATTCGATCCTCCCCGGGTTGCTCCTCAAGACGCGAAAGATCAATGGTGGAGCGTTTAACACGCGCAGGTGTGCCGGTTTTGAAGCGCAAAAGCTTAATTCCCGCCTCTCGCAGAGACGCAGAAAGCCCTTTGGCGGGCAAAAAACCGTCCGGGCCCGCCTCATACGTCACGTCGCCAACAAAAATCGCGCTTTCAAGATAAGTGCCCGTGCAGATGACCGCACAATCGCATTCCCACATCTCGCCCAAACGCGTCACAACGCCGACGACCTCTTTTTTTCTGTCAACGTCGCGCGTACACAGTTCCGCGATCTCTGCCTGTATCAATCGCAGGTTTGGTGTGTTTTCCAACACCTGTTTCATGAGAGCCTGATATTTCTTGCGGTCGGCTTGTACCCGCTTGCTCTGCACCGCCGCGCCCTTGCCCGTGTTAAGCGTGCGCGACTGTAACGTAGCAAGATCGGCAACGCGCCCCATCTCACCGCCAAGTGCGTCGATCTCATAAACAAGATGACCCTTCGCAGTGCCGCCGATCGACGGATTGCAGGGCAGATTGGCAATCGATTCGAGCGAGAGTGTAAAGAG
The DNA here is from genome assembly GCA_045645105.1 of Eubacteriales bacterium. GTDB lineage: Bacteria > Bacillota > Clostridia > Oscillospirales > CAG-272 > UMGS1865. The sequence continues at coordinate 6,919 of JAZRIE010000261.1, forward strand.
GACGGTATCCACACCCATGCGTGCCGAAGCCAACGCCGCCTCAATTCCCGCATGCCCCGCGCCGATCACAGCCACGCGGGTCTTGCAAATTTCATTCATGAAACGCTCCTATAAACAAGACAAATATTGCTATTTCCATCACTCGACCTTGCCGAGATATTCCTGCTGCTCGGGCGAAAGCTCGTCGATCTCAACCGACATAGAGGAGAGCTTGATCAACGCGACCTCGCGGTCAATCTCGGCAGGCACGGCGTAAACGCGTTTTTCAAGCTTTCCTGCGTTTTTCGCAAGGTATTCGAGGCTCTTCGCCTGAATGGCAAAGGACATATCCATGATCTCGGCAGGGTGCCCGTTGCCCGCGGCAAGATTGACCAGCCGCCCCTCGGCAAGCAGGTTCAGAACTCTTCCGTCAGGCATCCGATACCCGTGAATGTTGGGCTTGCGCTCCCAATCCTCAACCGATAGCGCCTTCAATGCGGTCTTGTCGATCTCGACGTCAAAGTGACCGCTGTTTGCAAGCAGGACGCCGTCCTTCATCACCTCAAAATGCTCGCGGCGAATGACGTCGCAGCAGCCTGTAAGCGTAATAAAGAGATCTCCGCGCGCCGCCGCCTCATCCATCGGCATGACGGTAAAGCCGTCCATGACCGCCTCGATCGCCTTAATGGGGTCGATCTCGGTGACGATCACAACAGCGCCCATGCCCTTGGCGCGCATCGCAACACCCTTTCCACACCAGCCGTAGCCCGCGACCACAACGGTTTTTCCAGCAAGAATCAGGTTAGTAGCATTCATAATGCCATCAAGCGTTGACTGTCCCGTTCCGTAGCGATTGTCAAACAGATGCTTGCAATCGGCATCATTGACGTCGATCATGGTGTAATCAAGCAATCCCGCGCGCTCGCGCGAGAGCAGACGGTGGATCCCCGTAGTCGTTTCCTCTGCGCCGCCGATCAGACGCGCGCCAAAATCGCGGCATTTTCCATGCAACAAAGAGGTCAGGTCGCCGCCGTCGTCGATCATCAGATCGGGTACGCAGGAGAGCGTTTTGATCAAATGCTCCTCATATTCCTCGTTGCTGACGCCGCGACGCGCGTGGACCTCAAAGCCCTCGGCGGCAAGTGCCGCCGCTACGTCGTCCTGCGTGGAAAGCGGATTGCAGCCCGTCACCCAAACCTCGGCGCCGCCCGCGCGCAAAACCTTGGCAAGATACGCCGTTTTTGCCTCCAGGTGGATCGACATCGCCACCTTCATGCCCGCAAAGGGCTTTTCGCGCTCAAAATCGGCTTTGATGCGGTTGAGAATGGGCATATACGACGCCACCCACGCGATTTTATCAGCCCCTGACGGGGCAAGTCCGATATCCTTGATCTGACTCATGTAATCTTCCTCCAAAACAAGACAAATATTGCGGTTTTTAAGCACGAAAAACATCGCCGTGTCGCAAAACGCGCCTCATGCGCAGCATCCTTGTCCAACGCACAAAATTTCACGTTCTATTATAGCACGTTTTGACGATTTGTCAAGAAAAAAATTAACAAACGAAAATCGCCGCAATCGGTCAAAATGCCAAAGGAGCAAGAATTTTTCAAAGGAATCCGGAATCTGTCGCCTCACAAAAGAAAAATTGCGCAAATAATACAGAAAAGTTTTATAAAAAAACAAATTTCCTATTGACAAATCGCCGCAAAAATGGTATGATATTAATAAATATAGGTATTTCTATGCCTAAATGCGGATATTACACCCGATTTGCAGGGAAATATTCAATCAAAAAGTCAGTTTTGACAAACAAAGCTTACCGCCATAAGGCGGAATCTCAAGAAGAAGTGAGGTTTTGTTATGAAGATTTTCAACAAGGCTCTTGCCCTGGTCCTGGCGCTGTTCACGGTGCTCGCGCTTTTGCCGATGAGCGTGCTCGCCAATTCCTGGGTAGACGTGGACACCGAGACCACGAGTGATGACGCCACCAAGGTTACCGTTACCTTGGACGCAAAGGCACTCGCGGAGATTCTCCAGCGCGACGGCATTTCCAAGGATCTGCTGCTCAGCCTGAAGGATGGCGCGTCGGTTGATGTGTCAGCACTGCGCGAGGCGTTCTCCGTGCAGGATCTGTTCGACATCATCCCGAAGGACGAATGGCTCAAGGTGTTTAACATTGAGGAGATTTTGAATCAGCTCGATTTGGAAATCCTGATGGGCTACGTAGATACCGAGGGCTTGCTGAAGGAAGTTCTCGCAGACGACGCGGCATTAGCAAAGCTTGAGGCAATGCTTGCCGACGTAGAGGATCTTGACAAGTGCTTTGACGCACTGACGCTCCTGCAAAAGGGGTATATCGTCTCCAAGACGAACGGTCAGTCGGCAGAGGACTTGATTCTGTCCTGCATTTCCGAGGCGAACAGGGTTGCGCTCGTCAACGCGATCAAGGCAGAGCCTGCAAAGCTCGAAAAGCTGATTACATATCTGGAGACGGCGATCAACGGAACCGGCTTCGATCTTGCTGCGCTCAAGAAGCTTCTTGACGTGGATAAGATCATTGAGGACGACGTGATCTCTATCAGTGCCGTCGTTGACACAGATAAGGTGTGGGATTTGATCAACGCCCCGAATGCACCGATTTCGATCAGTGACGTTGTTGACACCAATAAGGTTTGGGATTTGATCAGCGCACCGAACGCACCGATCTCGATCAGTGACGTTGTTGACACCAATAAGGTTTGGGATTTGATCAGCACACCGAACGCACCGATTTCGATCAGCGACGTTGTTGACACCAATAAGGTTTGGGATTTGATCAACGCACCGAACGCACCGATTTCGATCAGTGACGTTGTTGACACCAATAAGGTTTGGGATTTGATCAACACCCCGAACGCGCCGATCTCGATGAGCGACATCGTTGATTACACCGAGGTAAAGAACCTGATCACAAAACCAAACAGTAACATCGCCGCCGATAAAGTCGTCAAGCTTGACGATGCGGCCGAGCAGATGCAAGCCGTGATCGGCGGAACCAACGGCGATGCGCTTGTTGGTAAGGTTGAAGGCCTTGTTAACGTAACCAATCTGCAAACCTATTTGAAGGAAAAGCGTGACCTTTCGGAGCTGACCGATTACATTAGCGTAGACGGCAACGGAAACGTTACAGTCATAGACAAAACCGCTCTGATCAAGGACGGCAAGATCACAGTTCAAGAGCTTTTGAACAACAATGCTTCCTACAACTTGATCAATGAAAACGAATTGGCAAAGGTCGCAGTCGATTATGTTAATATTAATGAAGTGATCGACGCGGAAGCCGTGAAGGCGGTCATCAACGATCCCAACAGCGGCGTGACGATCGACGACGTGATCAATAAGGAAGCTGTAAAAGATCTTATCAATAGCAAAAAGGTGACGATCGACCAAGTCATTAATAAGGAAGCTGTAAAAGATCTTATCAATAGCAAAAAGGTGACGATCGATCAAGTCATCGACAAGGAAGCTGTAAAAGGTCTTATCAACAGCAAAAAGGTGACGATCGACCAAGTCATCAACAAGGAAGCTGTAAAAGATCTTATCAATAGCAAAAAGGTGACGATCGACCAGGTCATTGACAAGGAGGCTGTAAAGGGCGTCATCAGTAGTGGAAAGGTGACGATCGATCAAGTCATCAACAAGGAAGCTGTGCAGACGATCATCAACGATCCCAACAGCAGCATTAAGCTTGACGACGTAGTTGATATCGAAGCCGCAAAGACTGCTCTCCTGGCACTCGACAACGACGTGCTGATGACCTACGTTGACACCGCCGAGGCGTTCCGTCTGTTGATGACGGTCTGCGATATGGACACGCTGGTCACCGATCTGATCGGCGGCTACGATAAGGCAATGACCTATATCGATATCCCCGCGCTGATCGACGGCATCGACCTCGTTGCTACCATTAATAATATTCCGTCCGCAGAGCTTTCCAACATTATTTATTTCGATGTTCTGATCTCCAAGCTTTCAATCGACAAGATCCTCGAGATTATAGAGCCTCAGAAGATTTTGGATCACCTGAAGGAAGGCGCGATCAACGAGCTTGTACAGATCGTACTGGAAACGATTGACCTCAAGGGCATGGCAATTGACATTGCCGCGCTCGTTGCAGATAAGCTGCTGAAGAACATCGACCTCGTTAAGATCAACGGCTACACCGTTGCGGCAGAGAGAGAAAGCGACGAGCTTCTTGAGATCTACGCAGATCAGCTGGTAATGGCAATTCAGGATCTCATCCCCGATCTTGACGACTTTACAACCCTTGAAAACAACGTAGTCTTCTCCGCAGCAATCGAGCTGGGCTACACCAAGGACGGCACGACGCAGACCAAGACCAAGAAGGTTGTGTTCGAGTTCGTTCTGGCAGGAGATCTGGACGTTGTCCGCAACGCGGCAACCAAGCTGAAGACGGCTCTTAACAAGGTGATCAACACCGACACCTTTGAGATCTCTCCCGAGGCGATCATTATCGACCTCACCATTCCGACGCAGGCAACCGCTATTTACACCAAGCTTCTTAATCTCGACGCACTCACGCCCGAGCTTCGCGAAACCATCATGGCTATGACCACCGCAAGCGTTGACGGCACGATCAACCTGCTCGACGAGCAGTTTACGTTCGAGAACGTGATGCAGATCCTCAATGCGATCGAGCCCTCCGCGCTCTACGAGAGAGTAAAGGCACAAAGCCTTGTAAAGGCCTGCCTTGACAAGCTTGGCGCAAACGTATCCGACAAGGATCTGAACGAAATGGTTCAGTTCGTTCTGGAAAAGGCACCCGAGCAGTCGATCGAAAGTGTATGTGCCGCAATCGAGGCACGCACCGGTCGTGACGTATACGCATATCTCCAGACGCTCTCCGTAAAGGCAGACGGCTTCGTGGATAAGGCAGAAGAGATCGCAGTCATCAACAAGCTTCTCACGGCAGTCGAGAGCAAGCTCGGAATTGACGTCAGCGAGATTTCGGTCGAGGAGATCCTCAACCGCGGCAAGGACGTTCCCGTAATCGATAAGGTTGCAGAGGTCGTTGCACGCAAGGTTGGAAAGAACGTACTCGACGTGCTTCGCACCTATAGTCTTGACGAGCTGTACGAAAAGGCAACCAACAAGGCGGCCGAATATGAGGACCAATATAATAAGGTAAAGAATTTCCTGCTCGCAAAGTTCGATCTGCTCCCCGTTGAGCTTCAGAACGCAAGCTTTGCAAGCCTGTACCGCGGAAACGGTCTGTTTGCGAAATCGGGCAGCCTTACCTACAATCCCAAGGCGATCATTGAAAAAGCGATCAATCTTGTATTCTCCAAGGTCAACGTTCCCGAGGCAGAAAAGGCAGTGGATCTGCTCGTCAGCCGTCTGGCAGGCAATAGCGTTACCACCAAGGTAAGTCTCTCCATGTCCGTTGACAGCATTCGTAAGATCGAGTTCGTCACCCGTGACAAGAGCACGGTGCTTCTCACCGCGTTCCTGCCGATCGGCACCGATCTGAACGTGTACAAGAACAACTCAGATCTTGCAGGCTATGAGTTTACGGGTTGGGCAACCGCCGACGGCGTACAGATCGAGACCATGCCCGACTACGACGTAACCGTTTACGCAGACCTGCACATGAATGAGGTCACCTTCGTTGACGAAAACGATCAGGTGCTTGGTCACTTCATGGTTCACGACGGTGCAACTCTTGCGGATTACGCCGAGAGACTTGCAGAGATCGAGGCGCTCATTGACACCTCCAAGACCCCCAATCCTTACCTCTACAGCTCTAACAACATTGGTTGGTTGATGGGCACTGAAAAGGTTGATGTCAATGCTACCAAGATCACCGAAGATACCACCCTCAAGCTCAAGCTCACGCCTGCTTACTATCTTGGCTTTATTGATGCAGACTTTGCATATGAGGTCACCGAGAAGGACGGCGTTTACACGCTGACGATTTTGGGCGAGCTTCCCGAAAGCTTCGTGCTCAACTTCATTCGCACCAATAACCTATATTCCGATATTCTGACACGTGCAATGGCAGAAGCAAACGTTCGTCTTGACATTGCCGTCAAGAACGATGCGCAGAACTTCACGTTTGTAGCGTTTAAGAATGAGACGCTTGCATATCTTGGAAACAACTCTACAGATGTAGCATCCTTTGCGTACAAGACCGCAACGCTTGCAGACACCGCGTTCGCCAAGGATTACGCAAACGCAACCGGCGTTGCGACCTATGATTTCAAGATCCTGCTTGACGGCACGGCTTCCTCGAGCTTCGGAACCGAGACGATTGATATTCAGGTTCCCTTCGCAGAGGTTGCTAACACCAAGACCAATGTCTACACCTTTGATACCAACGGTGCTAAGGAAAAGGTTGAAAGTGCAGTTACGGGCGAGGGCAAATACGTTACCTTCTACGCAAAGCACTTCTCCGAGTTCATGGTCGCAACCGAGTATTCTATCACCTATACGCTTGAGGAATCCGGCGTTCAGGTTGGCGAGAAGATCGTTGAGTACTATCCCGCAGGTGCTACCGTAACCTTCAGCTTTGCAGTTCCCGCAGGCTACGAGGTCGTAGCAAACGGTATCGCATACGGAACCAAGACCTATAACTACGGCGACACCTTCACGATGGTTGGCGAGAACATTGAAATGACCGTCACCCTGACCGGAAAGAACTACCACATCTACTTCTACGTAAACGGCGCCCTGAGAGATGATCTGACCATTACCTACACGGCGGCAGACATTAATACCGTCAAGGCTACCTTGACCGAGGCACTTCCCACGGCAATTGCAGATCTGGCTCCCGCCGGATATCTCAAGAGCGGTAAGTGGGCAGGCTACACCACCGAGCTTGGCGTGAAGGATCTCTACTTCTTCGCAAAGTGGGATCTCAAGACCTACACCATTAAGTTCGTTGCAAACGGCAACACCGTCGCTACGATTGAAGGCGTTACGGCAGAGAACTATGAGTCCAAGTACGTCGCTCCCGCAGTTCCCACGGTTTCCGCTAAGGTTGGTACCTGGAACGTAGCAGGAAAGACGATCGATGAGGCTACCGGTATTGTAACCATTACCGCAACCTATGCGGACATGACCTACGCAGTCGTTGCAGGACCGAACGTAACCGTTTCGGCAACTACCGCAACCCCCGGAACGTCGATCACTGTAACCGCAAAGGATAAGGCCGGCTATACTGCAACCATTACCGTCAAGGACGCAAACGGTGACTCCGTGACCCTGACCAACGGTGCATTCACCATGCCTGCTTCCATCGTTTACGTCAACGTTACCTACGCGGTAAAGACCTTTAATTACACCATCAACGGCGTTGCCGGCGAGCCCAAGCCCTATGGTAGCACCATCGAGTTCTTCTTCAACGTAAGAAAGGGCGAATATCTGGCAAGCATCTCCAACGTCTGCACGCTGGTATCCACCACGGTAGACGCAAACGGAACCAAGACGCTGACCTACGCATTCGTTCTCACCGAGGACACTGCGATCACCTACGAGGTGAAGTCCGCTGCATTCCTGACCATGAAGCTGCTCAACGGTGCTCTGTTTACAGGCTCCGGTGATCCCGCAAGCATGGCAGAAAACGTGAAGTTTGCAGGCTGGTCCGAGGCAGTTGCCGACGCATTCTCCTTCGCAACCTTTACGCTGGTCCGTGAGCCCGCATCTCTGTTGTGGCTGTGGATCCTGCTCGTAGTACTCGTACTGATCGCACTGATCGTTTTGATCTACGTGCTCCACATCACCGGAAAGATCGGCGTGAACTTCCTGACACGCTTCGTGGTATGGCTGGTTAACCTGTTCTTCGCACTCTGCCTTGCAGTTGCGGCTCTTGGACTCAAGATCGCAGGTCTGTTCGGCTACAGCGAGGATCCCGACGACTACGGATTTACCGAGGTAAACACCGACGCGGAAACCACCGAGGAAACCGCTGAGGAAACCGCTGAGGAAGCTACCGAGGAATCCACAGAAGAGGTCGTGGAAGAGGCTACCGAGACTCCCGCGGAGGATGCTGTAATCGCTGCAGAGGCTGTAGAAGAGGCTACCGAGGAAACTACCGAGGAAGCTACTGAGGAGGCTACTGAGGAAGCCGCTGAGGAGACTACTGAGGAGACCACCGAGGAAACTACCGAGGAAACTACCGAGGAAGCTACTGAGGAAGTGACCGAGGAAGCTACCGAGGAAGCTACCGAGGAAACTACCGAGGAAACTACCGAGGAAACTACTGAGGAAGCTACTGAGGAGGCTACTGAGGAAGCCGCTGAGGAGACTACTGAGAAGACTACCGAAGAAGCTACTGAGGAAGTAACCGAAGAGACTACTGAGGAGACCACCGAGGAGACCACCGAAGGTGCTACTGAGGAAGCCGCTGAGGAGACCACCGAGGAGACCACCGAAGGTGCTACTGAGGAAGCCGCTGAGGAGACTACTGAGGAGACCACCGAGGAAGCTACCGAGGAAACTACCGAGGAGGCTACCGAGGAATCCACAGAAGAGGTCGTGGAAGAGGCTACCGAGACTCCCGCGGAGGATGTTGTAATCGCTGCAGAGGCTGTAGAAGAGGCTACCGAGGAAGCTACCGAGGAAGTCACTGACGACGAGACCAAAAAAGAGCAATAAAAAACTAACATGAACCGATCGCTCTACCCCCAAAAGGGGGTAGGGCCGTGGTTCTATGGATAAAAGGGGAAACTTTTTCGTGAGGTTTCCCTTTTTCCACCCCTACGTCCGATCGCGATAGATACTCGGACTCAAACGGAGGAAATTAATATGAAGTATACACATCACTATCAAATCAAGTGGCATGATACCGATGCCAATCGCAACGTCGCACCGTCTCAGCTTCTTGCCTATATGCAAGAGACCGCACACCACCAGCTTGTAAGCTTTGGCATGGGCTTGGACGAGCTTCGCGATACCAAACGTCTTGCGTTTCTGTTGAGCCGCATTGCCATTCGTATCTACCGCCAATTACACGCCTATGAGGAGATTGACGTGGAGACCTGGATCTGCGAGAGCCGAGGTCTGAGCTTTCACCGTTGTTTTCGTGTGCTTCGGGGCGGGGAAGTGGTCGCCGAGGCGTTTTCTGTCTGGGCACTCATGGATCTTGGCGAGAGGAAGCTTTTACCGTCCACCGCGTTCCCCTATCGGATCGAGCCGGAACAGCCCTTGGATCTGTCGGTTCGCGTCCGTCTGCCCGCAACAAGCGCAATGGAATTGGCAGGCACACGCAAAATCGTCTATTCCGACATCGACTATAACGGACATATGAACAACACGCATTATCCCAATATGCTCTGCGATTTTACTCCCGACATTCGGAGCAAGCAGGTGGTAGGCATTACGCTTTCGTTCTTACACGAGGCTACCTATGGGCATACGTTGAACGTATATCGTGCCGAGCAGGCAGACGGGTGCTTTTTCCGCACGCTGGACGAAAACGGAACGACCTGCCTTGAGGCACTCTTGTTGACTGAACCGATCGACGAGGTATCAAAATGAAGCAGGAAGTTCGAATCAAAAATTGGCAATTGGTGCGCGTGACGGGAAAAGAGGAGATCCTCGACCTGCGCGATCAAAGCTTTGTAACGGTAGGAAAGCGCGCATTTCTCGGCAAGTCACGCATGGAGTGCGTGATGCTTCCCGAGGGGGTCTCTGCCGTAAAGACCGAAGCTTTTCGAGCCTGTAAGCGGCTCAAGCAGGTCTCGTTTCCTGCAGAAAATAATATCGGACTTTCCTCTTCCGCCTTTGAGGGCTGTGGACGACTTCAAATACTTGAAAATAGCGAAAGACTGTCGCAGATCGGTGCGCGAGCCTTCCTCCGTTGTCGTTCACTTCAAAATCCTTCCTTTGGCAGGGAGCTTTGCAGGATCGGTGACGAGGCATTTTCGCGTTGCCTTTCTCTTACCGAGGTCACACTCCCCGCAACGTTGAAGACGGTGGGGAAAAACGCCTTTGCGGGTTGTACCGAGCTGTCGCACGTGAAGACCGAGGACGGCTTAGAGTCGCTTTCCAAGGGCATTTTCCGCGGGTGTATCTCCTTGACCGAGATCGACCTTGCATCCACGCTGAAGGAGCTTCCAAACGACTCCTTCCGCGATTGCTCGGCTTTTACGAGCATTACTGTTCCGTCGCAAATCGAGCGCGTCGGAAAACGCGTTTTTATGGGCTGTACAAGGCTATCCGAGGTCACGATGGAGCTTGGCGTCAAGCAGATCGGCGCACGTGCGTTTACCAAGACTCCACGGCTTGAGTCGGTCGTCGTTCCGCACTCTCTCGAGCGCATCGGATTTGGCGCGTTCGGACTTGGTTTTTCCAAGAAAAAGGTGCTTTTATACGTCGATAACGAATACATGTGCCGCAGATTGCGTCTGCGTCTGTTCCTCTGCGGCTCGGTCGGACGGGTTCAGGTCGTGCAGATTGGAAAGACGATCGACGAGCGCAAGCGCGAACGGCGCCGCTCCACGATCGAGCAAACGCCGGTTCACCTGATCAAGGATCAAGACACAGAACGCACCGACGAAACGTGATGTTGGTCATAGAAAATACCATTATAAGAAAATGCTGACTGCGATAAAGCAGTATACTCCAACCAACGGAAAAAGGACAGAGA